>NZ_CP016201.1:1666019-1671122 GCF_001683335.1 Selenomonas sp. oral taxon 126 | reverse complement strand
TCCGATCAATACGATCACGCGTGCCGTACGCACATCGGGGCGCTCCCCCTGCGTTACGAGCTGCACGCACTCCGCCGCAGCTGCTGCCGTCGGATCAAACTGCCCCGGCAGGGGTTCGATTGCGAACATGTGCGCATCGGAAAAGAACGGCAATGCATCCTCATAGACCGTATCCACAGGCGGATCGGCGAAGACGATATTCCGCACCTGTGCGAACTCCTCCGCGCTCAGTCCCTCTATGTCATAACGCGTGATGATGCGCACGGCGCGCAGTTCTGTCAGTCGGAATGTCTCCACCAGATCGTCACAGAGGCGCTGTGCGGGTATGTCGAAATACCCCTGCCGCTTCTCCACAAAGATTCGTTTGACAGCCATAGGAAGCCTCCTTCTTGAACGCTATTTCCCCACATTTTATTTTATCGGAAGTTAATCAAATATGCAAGGGAATCGCTGATAAAATGAAGTCCGTCAGATTTGCGCAGATTTTTTCGTCCGAACGAGGAAGCAAACCGGACGCATAGCAAGGGCTATGTGGAGGATTTGCTGACAAAGTTCGGGCAAAAAAGATGCGCTAAGATGGCGCGGCTGAATTTATCAGTGCTTCCCACGATTGATTCTTCATACAAAAACGGGACTGTTGCACGAAGCTAGAAAACTTCATGCAACAGTCCCGTCCCACTATGAAAAACTATTCAACTGCCTTCAGCACATAGATGCGCGAATCAAAGTCTGTGGTCAGTCCATTCTCTGCATTCGGCTCTCCCGCCGTACCGTCCGTCGTGATGAGTCCGTAGTTCATCAGCTCATCACCGTAGCAGCATGCACCGCTGCGGCTGTTCTCGTAGAGCACATCCGGCAGGAGCCCCGCAAGACGTACACGCTCGAAACGGTAGTTCACGCGGTTCAGCGTGCGGTACCAACCGACGATCGCCGTCTTCTTGTCCGCGCTCACGCTCATCCACACCGTTACATTTCCCTCAAAGGGACTTTGCAGGCGGTAGAATGTGCCGAACTGGAGGATCTCACGGTACTCCTTCATAAAAGCGACCTGCTCCTTGACCTCGGCGAGCTCCTCCGCAGTCAGCTTGTTGAGATCGAGCTCATATCCAAACGTCCCGAAGTACGCCGTATTTGCGCGCGTATGCAGCGGAGTCATGCGGTTGACCTGATGGTTCGGGACAACGGAGACATGGCTGCCCATGCTGCTCACGGGGTAGCACATGGATGTTCCGTACTGGATCTTCTGCCGCTCAACGGCATCGGAGTTGTCGCTCGCCCACGTCTGCGGCGCATAGTAGAGCATCCCGGGATCGAAGCGGTTACCGCCCGAGGCGCAGGACTCAAAGAGCACATGGGGGAAGTTCGATGTCAACCGCTCGTACAGATCATAAAGTCCGAGGATGTAGCGATGGAACACCTCGCCCTGCTGGTCGGCGGGCAGCGCGTGCGACCAGCACTCCGTGATGCTGCGGTTCATATCCCATTTCACATAGGAGACTTTGCCGCTCGCGAGAATCGCCTCCATCTGCCCATAGATATTATCGACGACATCCTTACGCGAAAAGTCGAGCACGCACTGCGAGCGCCCGAGCGACTTGCGCCGCCCCGGCACGGAGAGCACCCAGTCCGGATGGGCACGATAGAGGTCGGAGTCCTCGTTGACCATCTCGAGCTCAACCCAGATGCCGAACTTCATGCCGCGCGCCTCGATCTTCTCCGCGAGCCCGTCGATGCCGTTCGGCAGACGGTCGCGATTGACCGTCCAGTCCCCAAGTCCCGCATAGTCGGACGTGCGTGCGCCAAACCAGCCGTCGTCGAGCACGAAGAGTTCAATGCCGCACTCTGCCGCCTTGTCCGCGATTGTGAGCAGCTTCTCCTCCGTAAAGTCGAAATACGTCGCTTCCCAGTTGTTGATGAGGATGGGACGAACCTTCTCGCGCCACTGCCCGCGCACAAGACGCTTTTGATAAAGTCGATGATAGGTCTGACTCATGCCGTTGAGTCCCGCATCCGACCAGACGAGCACCGCCTCGGGGGTCTGAAACTCCGCACCAGGTTCAAGTTTCCAATCGAAATCCGTGCTGTGGATGCCTGCCTGCAGCCGCGTCACGCCATGGTTGTCGACCTCTGCGAGCATCTCGAAATTGCCGCTGTAGACGAGGCTCATCGCAAGCACCTCGCCCTGCGTTTCCGTCGTCCCGCGCCGCAGGAGTGCCGCGAACGGATTGTACTGCCCCGAGGAATGCCCGCGGCGGCTGCCGATTGCCGTAATACCCGTTGCAAGCGGACGGATCTCGATGTGGCGCTCACGCGTCCACGCCCCCGTCAGCTCCATCCAGTCGTATTCCGTATCGGGCAGATCGATCGACATGCTCATGACCTTTTGCAGGTGCAGCACTTCCTGCCCATCGTTGCTATAGCGCACACTGCGCGCAATCGCACCGCCCTCGGCAAAAATCGTGTAGAGGAGTTCCGCACGCAGCCCCGTGACCGCATCCTGCACCTCAACGATGAGTGTCTTTGCCTCATCATCCGACTCCACGTAGGTCGCGGGCAGACCCGCGAGCTTCGGCTTGCCGTCCACGATACGATGCGCTGTGTACTGCATATCAAGGATGCGGCTGCCGTTCTCCTGCAATACGTTCAGCGCGGGACGGCGAAAATCCGACGAGCCGTAGGTCGGCAGCTCCTGCCGAATCGCATCCAGAGAGTAGTCGCGGCAATCCGCAAAGACGCACGCCGACATGCCGCGATGGACGCGCTCAAAGAGGTGCTCAAAGCCCGTGCGGTCGCGCAGCACTTTTCCGTAGTAGAGCGATCCAAGCCCGCCGTGGGGCAGTACCATGAAGATGTAACTGATGGAATCGTTGAAGAGATGAAAGACCCTGCCTTTCTCATGATAGATGATATTCATTTATATCCCCCTTCGATTGCTATTCATTTTCCTCCACGCGAAAGCCCGTCGTCTCACGCTCAACCACGGTATTGGCAAGCACGACATTCTCCGTCACGTTCTCCTCGATCTTCTTCAACATGAGGCGTGCCGCCTCCCGCCCGAGATCGCCCATATGCTGATCGATGGTTGTGAGCTTCGGTGCGGTATATTGGCTGAGTGCCGTGTTGTCGTAGCCGATGACCGAGATGTCCTGCGGCACGCGCCGTCCCATGCGCTGACAGGCGTTGACCGCCCCCATCGCCATGAGATCGTTGCAGCAGAAGATCGCCGTCGGTTGTAGGTCGAGCATCATATCCATGAGAATGAACATGGTGTTTTCCACCGTCTCGATGCGGTTGCCCTCGCCGACGTTTACAATGTCCTCCGGATGGAACGCCCCGCGCTCCCGCATGATCTCGCGGTAGACCTTCTCCTTGATGCGGTAGGAATCACTGTTCTCGCCCTGCACAAAGAGGATGCGCTCGTGCCCGTAGTGAAAGAGATGCTCGAGCGCCGCACGCGCCCCGCCGCGCTGATCGCTCGTCACATACGAGATGCCCGCAAGCTCGCGCGCGCTGTTGACAAAGACCAGAGGCAGACGCGCCGCCGTGTTCTCGTAGAACTCCGAGACTGCCGTCTCCGTATTCGGACTGACGACAATAACCCCCGAAACATTGCGTGTGATGAAGTCCCGCACACACTCCTCCTCGCGTGCCGCATCGTTCTGCGCACACGCGAGGAGCAGAGAGTACGAGCTCTGCCGCAGATGCTCCTCGATGCCGTCGAGCACCTGGGCAAAGAACATATTGTCAAAACTCGGTACGACGACGCCGATGCTCGAAGAACGCTGCGTGTTCAGCTCGCGTGCCTGCAGATTCGGCAGATACTCCAGTTTCTTGATGGCGTTCTCCACCTTGAGCCGCGTCTTTTCACGCACGGGATAGTTCCCGTTCACGACGCGCGAAACCGTCGCCACAGACACCCCCGACTCCTTCGCCACATCAACGATCGTCGCTTTCATTCTATCTTCTCCCTGTTATACGCCCGCTATGCTTTCAATCCAGCGGTCGAACGCCGCCATCCCCGCCGCGTCACGCTTGAACACCCCCGCGTGCGTGAGCACCTCCAGGAACACCTTGCCGATCTCGTCGCGCAGAATCCCATCGACATTTCCCTCTGTGACCGCCATGTGCGCCGCACGTACCGAGCGATACCAGTCCGCATGTTTTTCGATGTCCGCAATTCCCGCAATGTCCGCCGTTCCCCGCAGCAGCTCCGCACGAATCTGCTCCATCTCCGATTTGAGACGCGCGGGCAGGATCGCCAGCCCCAGCACCTCGATCAGACCGATGTTCTCCTTCTTGATGTGGTGCACCTCCGCGTGCGGGTGGAACAGCCCGAGCGGATGCTCCGCCGTCGTGCGATTGTTGCGGAACACAAGGTCGAACTCGAAGTCCGTACCGCGCCGCCGCGCAATCGGCGTAATCGTATTATGCGGCGCGTCCGTCTGTGCCAGAATATCGACAGATGCATCGCTGTACGTGCGCCATGCCGCGAGAATCGCCGTCGCGAGGGCGATAAGCGCCCCCTTGTCCGAGGACGTGAGCCGCAGCGTCGACATCGGCCACTTCACACGCCCCGCACGTACCTGCGGATAGTTCGCAAAGGTATATTCTTGCTCCACCGCCGCGCGCTCCATCGCAAACGTATAGCGTCCGCCCTGATAGTGGTCATGCGAGAGGATTGACCCGCCCACGATTGGCAGATCGGCATTCGAGCCCGCGAAATAGTGCGGAAAGACCTCGAGAAATGCCGCCAGATTCTCGAACGTCTCGCGCGAAATCACCATCGGCACATGATCGCTGTTCAGTACAATGCAGTGCTCGTTGTAGTAGGTATAGGGGGAATACTGTAAAAACCACGGATGTCCCGCGAGGTCCAGAGGAATGAGACGATGCGTCTCGCGTGCGGGGTGGTTCACACGCCCCGCATAGCCCTCGTTCTCGCGGCAAAGCAGACACTTCGGGTAGCCTGCCGCCTTCGCGAGTTTCGCCTTGGCGATGTCGCGCGGATCCTTCTCCGGCTTCGAGAGGTTGATCGTCACATCGAGCTCGCCGAACTACATCCGCAAGGCGCGTATCGACAAGAACATCGCGTGGAAGACGGCG
>NZ_CP016201.1:1645772-1665994 GCF_001683335.1 Selenomonas sp. oral taxon 126 | reverse complement strand
GCCGTCTTCCACGCGATGTTCTTGTCGATACGCGCCTTGCGGATGTAGTTCGAGGCGATGCTCAGCGCATAGTAGTAGTCCGTCGCCTCGCGCGGCGATTCTTCATAGTGTGCATGGAACTGCCGCACAACCTCGGACGGACGCGGCATCACACAGTCCATGATGCGCGTATCGAAGAGGTCGCGCTCGTCCGTCGTCCCCTCGATCAGCCCTTTCTCCGCAGCGTAGTCGAGCATACACTCCAGAATCGGCGTTGCCGTTTCAAGCGTTTCATCCACCTCTTCGGGCACATATTCCTCAACGTGCAGCACATCAAGGAGGCGGTTCGCCGCATAGACCTCGTCCTCGGGTGCAATCAGCCCCTTTTGACGCGCAAAGTGCAGGAGACGGCTGATTTCATGCTGAATGTCACACATGATACATCCTCCCGTCCTAGTCCTCATACCCGTGCGGATGGCTCTCATGCCACTTCCACGCCGTCCCGATGACCTGCTCCACATCCGTGAACTGCGGCTTCCACCCGAGCACGGTACGCGCTTTCTCGCTCGACGCAATGAGCTGTGCAGGATCGCCCGCACGGCGTGCACCGATCTCCACCTTGATGGAGCGTCCCGTTGCCTTTTCCGCCGCCGCAATCATTTCCTTCACCGAGAACCCCTGCCCGTTGCCGAGGTTGAAGATGTCGCTCGCGCCGCCCTTTCTGAGGTATTCGAGCGCAAGCACATGCGCATCCGCGAGATCGACCACATGGATGTAGTCGCGCAGACACGTCCCGTCCGGTGTCGGGTAGTCGTCGCCGAACACCGTGATATGGTCGCGTCTGCCCGTCGGCACTTGGAGAATGAGCGGAATCAGATGCGTCTCCGTCTTGTGATCCTCGCCAATCGAGCCATCGGGCAGTGCGCCCGCCGCGTTGAAATAGCGCAGGGAGACATAGCGCACGCCGTTCGCGCGGCTCACCCACTTCATCATCTTCTCCATCGTGAGCTTCGTCTCGCCGTAGGTATTCGTCGGGCACGTCTCGTCGTCCTCGTGGATCGGCACGCGCTTCGGCTCGCCGTAGGTCGCCGCCGTCGAGGAGAAGACAATCTTGTCCACGCCGTGCCGCACCATCGCCTCAAGGAGTACCTGCATCCCGTAGACGTTGTTGTTGAAGTAGAGCAGCGGCTTTTCCATGCTCTCGCCGACAAGCGAATTTGCCGCGAAATGAATGACCGCCTCGATCTTATTCTCCGTGAAAATCTTGTCGAGCACGGAGGCATCGCGAATATCGCCCTCGTAAAATTTCGCCGCAGGGTTCAGTGCGCCGCGATGCCCCGTCTGCAGATTATCGACAATGGCGACCTGCTCGCCCTTTTCGACGAGCGCGTGCACCGCATGGGAGCCGATGTAGCCCGCACCGCCGCAAACCAAGATAGCCATGAGTATGCTCCTTTCACCTTACAGGCGGCGTGCGCCGTCCGCAATATTCGCCACATAGAAGCTCGGTGCATAGCCGATCTTCGCCGTATACGCCTCTGCAACATTCTTCTCGAATGCGGGAATCGCCTCGTCGCGCACAATGCTGACCGTGCAGCCTGCAAAGCCGCCGCCCGTCATGCGCGAGCCGAGCACGCCCTCCTGCCGCCACGCAAGTTCTGCGAGCGTATCCAGCTCCGGCCCTGTCACCTCGTAGTCGTCGCGCAGGGAGACATGGGAGTCGTTCATCAGCGCACCGAAACGCTTCACATCGTTTTTCTCAAGTGCCTCCACCGCTTCGAGCGTGCGGCGGTTCTCGTAGACCGCATGGCGTGCGCGTCTGCGCTCGACCTCATCCTCGATGACGGCGGCATTCTCATCGAACTCCGCGTTTGTCAGCTCGCCGAGTGACTTGATCGCCTTCACCTTCTGCAGAGCCTTGAGTGCCGCCTCGCTCTGCATCCGACGTTCGTTGTACGCCGATGTGACGAGGCTGTGCGCCTTGTTCGTGTTCGTGATGACGATGCTGCAGCCCTTGAGATCGAGCTTGCTGTAACGATATTCAAGGGTATTGCAGTCGAGGAGGATTGCACAATCCTTCTTCCCCATTCCAACCGCGAACTGATCCATGATGCCGCAGTTCATGCCGACAAAGATATTCTCCGCCTTCTGTGCGAGCTTCACGAGTTCCACCATGTCGATGCCAAGCCCGAGTTCGTCGTTCAGGATAACCGCCATCAGCACCTCGATGGATGCCGAGGAGGAGAGTCCCGCACCGTTCGGGAGATTGCCGTAGAACAGAATGTCAAAGCCGTGCGCCGCTGCGTGTCCCGCATCCTCCATCATGCGCACAACGCCGATGGGGTAGTTCGCCCAACCGTAGGCATCCGTCTTCACCGCGCCGTGCATGGGGAACTCCACCACGCCCTGCTCCGGCAAATTCATCGAGTAGAGCCGCGACACGCCGTCCGTGCGCGGTGCAACGAGCGCATACGTACCGAGCGAGATCGCGCACGGGAAGACATGGCCGCCGTTGTAGTCCGTATGCTCACCGATGAGATTCACGCGCCCCGGTGAGAAATATGCGTGTGTGTCCGCCGCGCCGAACTTCTCGCGAAACACTTCGTTCATCTCGTCCAATATCGCCATCGTCTGCATCCTCCGTTCATCTTTGGGTAAATATCAAAATTGTAGTTAAGCGAAAGTAAACGTTTTCTTTTCCGTTTTCTATTCTATCTCTTTTTGCAAAAAAACGCAAGAGCTTTTTGAAAACTCCTGCGTTTTTCCTCAAATCCCCTTCAGCGTAAATGCCAGATGCCGCGTTTCGTTTTTCTGCACATACTCCGCAAGCACCGGTGCGCCCCATGAGTCGTCTCCGCCCACGCCGCACATCCCTGCCGATGCACGCAGATACGTGTGCTGCGGGCGCGGCAGATCGTACGCATGGCGCGCATTCTCAAGCTCATGCGGGCTGTACGGAAGTGCCGACGCCTCGAACGGCACATCGCCCGCAAGGCGAATACCGTGCCCGCTGCGGTCCGTGACCTCGATCCAGCGCACGCCACAGTGATTGCCCGTCTCCTGCGGACGCAGATACGGCTCAACCTCGTCTGCCGTCGTACTCTCATAGATACCGAGCCGCGCACCCTCGCAGCGGTCAATATTGTTCTCCTTTGGCCCGTACCCGTAGAAGCGAATGCGGTCATAGTCCGCAGAGAGCGTAAAGAGCATCGCAAAGTCCGGCATCTCGGGCAGCCCCGCTGCAGCTTCATAGTCGAGTGCAACGCGGAGTGCCCCCGTCGCATCCACCGTATAGGTGACGGTGCAGGTTGCTGCTGGCGACGCTGTGAGTGCATAGGTAAAGCGTACCGTAACACTCTGTGCGCGGCATTCCTCCTGTCTACCGAAGAATCCGTCCACCACCGTAGACGCTGCGCCGTCCACGCTGTACTCAATCCGCGTGCAGCGGCGATAGAGACTCGCAATCTTCCACTGCGCACAATCCGCCATGCGTCCGCTGCCGTAGTCGTTGTCAACAGGCGCACGCCAGAACGACGGCTGCGGCAGTTCCTCAATCAGCTCCCGCCCGCCATAGCGATAGGAGACGAGATTGCCCTGCGCACTTGAGAACATCAGGGAGAAGCCCGCCCCCTGCACGCCGAGATTGATGTCCCCCTGCACCACGCGCAGACTTCCGTTCTCCGCGAGCGGTGCATAAACGGGTGCGGAAGGACACGCCGCAACGACATCGCGGATCTGCAGTGCGTCGCCCGTCCATGCCGGCAGAATCGTCTGCCCAAACGCAACCTCATGCCCCACGGTTGCCCAACGCTCCTCCTGCGCAAGCACGAGAGTCGCGGTCAGCACATGTTCCCCATTGCCAAACGAGGGTACGGCGCAGGGCACACAGCGCGTTTCTCCCGGCGGTACGGAGGGTGCCGGCATACGCCGCTGCCAGACCGTCTGTCCGTCCACGGCAAGGACAAGCTGCAGCACATAGCAGTCCGCATTTGTAAAGAGGCTCTTGTTCTCGATCTCCACACCATTCCACGAAGGGCGCAGCGTGAAATTCTGATAGTTAAACTTCACATCCTGCAGCTTTGCCGTCGGACGACGATCGGCAAAGAAAATACCGTTACCGCTGAAGTTGTAGTCCGACGGACGGTCACCGAAGTCGCCGCCATAGAGAAATACATCCTCACCGTACCGCCCGCGCCGACGAATTGCCTGATCGCCAAAATCCCAGATAAAGCCGCCCTGATAGAGTGGCTCGCGCTCCGTCAGCTCCGTGTACTTGTGCATGCCGCCGCAGCTGTTGCCCATCGCGTGCGTATACTCACAGCAAATAAAGGGCTTGTCCCTGTGCTCCTTGAGAAATGCCTCGATGTCCGCCGCCTTCGTATACATCTGACTTTCCATATCGCTCGTTGCAGGATAGCTGCGATCCCAGAAAATCCCCTCGTAGTGCACGAGGCGCGTCGGATCGACGCGGCGGAAGTATTCGCTCATCTCGTAGATGTCACGCCCGCCGCAGGACTCGTTGCCGCACGACCAGATGAGGATACACGGATGGTTCTTGTCCCGCTCGTACATCGACTGTGCGCGGTCGAGCACGGCGGGCAGCCAAACCTCGTGATCCCCGGGCACGGTATGCTCGTCCTTTGCGCATGCTCCGTTCTTCATCCACGAGCCGTGCGTCTCGAGATTCGTCTCGTCGATGACATAGAACCCGTAGATATCGCACAGCTCATAGAGACGACTGCTGTTCGGGTAATGTGACGTGCGGATCGCGTTGACATTCGCGCGTTTGAGTGCAATGATATCCTGCTCAAAGAGCGCGGGATCCATCGCCCGCCCGTGATCGCAGTCGAACTCGTGGCGGTTCACCCCTTTGAACACAATTCGCTTGCCGTTAATCTGCATCAGACCGTCCCTCATGCAGAACTCACGGAAGCCGACACGCACGCGCACGACCTCCTGTAGGAGACCGTCCGCATCATAGACACAGAGAACGGCATGGTAGAGATACGGCTCCTCCGCACTCCACAAGTGAATCCCCGCGATATCCGCCGAAAGCTCGTACGCCGTCCCCACAAAATGCTCATTGATCTGCAGCACCTCGGTGCCGTCCGCATCGTAGAGATCGAGCATAACGCCCTTTTCCCCCGCATCGCCGAACGATAGACGAATGGAGAGCTGACCGTCCGCATAGTTATGAACAGGATTTGCACGGACTCCGATGTCCTCGATGTGCACGGCGGGCTTGGTATAGATAAGGACATCGCGATAGATCCCCGAGAACCGCCAGAAATCCTGATCCTCAAGCCAGCTCGCGCTCGCATAGCGGAACACCATCGCCGCCAGCTTATTCTCGCCCGCCACAAGATACGGCGTCAGATCAAAGTCCGCAGGTGTGCAGCTGTCCTCACTGTAGCCGACGAAATGCCCGTTGAGGAAGAGCGCGAGTGCCGCGTCCACGCCGCCAAAGGAGATAAAAACATTTTCCCAGTCCTCCGGCACGTTGAAATACTTCACATAGCAGCCGACGGGATTGCTGCGCGTTGGAATTTCACCCGGCGCGATGCTCTCGTGCCCGTCCCACGGATACGTCGTATTCGTGTAATGCGGTACGCCGTGCCCCTCCATCTGGATATGCGCCGGCACATGAATCGTCTCCCAGTCGTGACAGTCATAGTCCGCCGCCTCAAATCCCTGCGGGATAAACGCCGTATTCCGCGCATAGGCAAAGTGCCATACCCCGCCGAGCGTGCGGTAAAACGAAGACACACCGCGTGCAAGCTCCGTTTCATCACGGTAGAAAACATGATCGCTGTGCGCGGGCAAACGGTTCTCCGCAAAGTACTGCGGGTCTTTCAGTTTCCCAAAATCGAAGCCACTCATATCAAGACCTCCATTTCTGCAAAGAAAGCGGTCGCTAGCGACCGCTTCCACAAATGTTACCACAGGATTACTTATTCATTTCATCCCATTTCTCCTCGAGTTCCTCCACAATGCGTGCATGCTCCGCCTCCGTAAGCGTCACCTTCGCACGATAGAGAATCGTCCCAAGCAGGATGAACACAAACGGCAGCGCAAACATGACGAGTTTAAAGTTGAAGAGGTTCTCCGGCGTAATCGTCGCCGCCGTCGCTCCGCTCGTCATGCCGACCCAGATCGCCGTAATGCCGATCATGCCGCTCGTGATTGCACCCGCGAGCTTGTCCACGAGTGGACGCACGCAGAGGACAAGCGCCTCATCACGATGCCCGAGCTTCAGCTGCCCATACTCGACCGTATCCGTGATCGTCATGAGCACGACAAGGAAGACCAACGGCTGCGGCAGGGCAAAGAGTCCTGCGGCAAAGAGCGTCATAAGGACGCTTGTACCCGCCATTGCATAGAGGACAATACCGACGAGCATCACAGCAACCGAGCCAAAGAAGAGCCTGCGGCGGCTGAACTTCATCGTCAGCGTCGGGAAGAGCGCGACGGCAAGCAGACCGATGATGACGTTGATGACGCCGAGGAACGAGAACTGCTTTGCGTCGCCGAGCACGTAGATGAAGTAATAGAGGTTAAAATTGTTGATGATATTGATCCCGAGACCATAGATCAGATACGCAATCGCAATCCAGAGGAGCTGATCGTTCTTGAGCAGAACCGAGAACACATCCTTGAACGAAGTCTCCGTCTTGTTCTCACGCAGCGCAGAGTCCTCTTCCTTCGTCCCAAGGCCAAGGATGATCGCGCCGAGCGTCGCAATGCCGCCGCCAATGACCGCAAACGCAAACCACCCCGCAGAGTCGCCCGCGCCGCCATTTTCGTTGAGAGAGAAGTAGAGCACAACGGGCATGACAATCGCCGTGACCAGCTGACCGCCGAACACCGAGCCGATACGCGCGTATGTTGCCGTCACCTCGCGCTCACGTGAGTCGAACGAGAGCGCAGGAATCATCGACCAGATCGCAACGTCCTTTGCCGAATAGAATACATCCATGATGAGATAGAGAACTGCAAAGAGAACGAGGTAGAGCATTGGGTTCGATACCGTCAGCCCACCCATATCCGTGAAGAGGATCGCCAGCGTGATCGCTGCGACGAATGCGCCCACGATGACCCACGGCTTGAACTTGCCCCAGCGCGTCTTCGTCTTGTCAATCGTATTGCCAATGAAAGGATCAAGAAAGAGTTCACAGACGCGCAGCACAAGGATGATCGTCGTTACAATGCCGATCATATAGGCATCGTGTTCATGGTTATCGGAGTGGAACAGATTGCTCGTGACAAAGATCATAAAGTACGTCGCGAGCATAGCATAGAACACATCATGTCCGAAGGTGCCGCAGGAATATGCGATACGCGGCCAGAACTTGCTCTTTTTGTCCGACATGGGACCCCCTCCTCAGCCTTTGACCGTGCGGATGTAGGCGATGATGCCGTCCGCAATCTGCGCGAGCGGCGCACGCCCCGCATTCACAACGAGATCGTAGTGTGCACCGTCGCCCCACTTGCGCCCCGTATAGTAATCATAGTAGCGCGCGCGTTTCTCATCCTCGCGATCCATCTCCTTGAGCGTCTTGCCCTCGTAGACCGTGCGTCCGCGCTCCTCACGGTAGTCGTCGTCCGCACAGACGAAAATGGAAAACACATCGTCGCGCTTCCGAAGCGCATAGTCCGCACAGCGTCCGAGGAAAATGCACGGGCCATCGTCGGCAAGTTTCCGCACAACGTTTGACTCCGCCATGAACATCCCCTGACTGGACTCGCCCATCGCCATACCGAACGAGTGGAACGGAATGAAGCGCGAGGCAAGCGGCTTCACCGTGTTCTCAAGTTCGAACAGCTCCTTCTCATGCAGATCGTTGATGCCGAGCTTTGCCGCCGCGAGGTGGACGATCTGGCGGTCATAGAGATGAACCCCCAGCTTCTCCGCGAGAATGTTCGCGAGCTCCCGCCCACCGCAGCCGTACCGACGGCTGATTGTGAGGATGAATTTCTTCTCCTCCATGTGACTCCCTCCTTCATCATGGGAAACAGATGAATGTTTCCCACTAACAACTCTTGAAAATGATAAAATGGAAAAGGTTCTTGGAAAAGTAAACGTTTTCTTTCTTACGGTTTTCATTATAACCCATCATTTTCAAAAAAGCAAACGTTTTCTTTTGAAAAGCAAAAAAAATTTATGCATTTCGGAATCAAAAAGAGACCTCGCGTTCACAAGGTCTCTCATGAAGATTTTCAGCCGACCGCCGTCTCAAGCGCGATCTTGATCATATCGCTGAACGTCGTCTGCCGCTCCTCTGCCGTGCACTTCTCGCCCGTGACGAGATGGTCGCTGACGGTGAAGAGCGCGAGTGCCTGCCGTCCGTACTTCGCCGCGAGCGTATAGAGTGCCGCAGCCTCCATCTCGACCGCGAGCACACCGTACTGACGCAGCTTTGCGTTGTCGATCTCCTCATCGTAGAAGCGGTCGACAGAGATCACATTGCCGACGCGCACGGGGAGATTCAGCTTCTTCGCGTTCTCCACGGCGGCGGAAAGCAGCTCGTAGTCCGCGAGCGGCGCATAGTTGATCGCACCGCCGAAGATATTGCGGAGCATGGAGGAGTCCGTGGTCGCGCCCTGTGCGATGAATACGTCGCGCAGCTTCACCTTCTCGTGCATGCCGCCGCAGGTGCCGACGCGGATGAGCTTCTGCACGCCGTAGTAGTCCATCAGCTCATTCACATAGATGGAGATCGACGGCATGCCCATGCCTGTGCCCTGCACGGAGACTGGAACGCCCTTGTACGTGCCTGTATAGCCGAGGATGTTGCGGATGGATGTGTACTCCTTCGCCCCCTCCAGGAAATTCTCCGCGATGAACTTCGCGCGCAGCGGATCGCCCGGCAGCAGGATGCGCTCCGCGACCTCGCCCTTCTCGGCAGCAATGTGCAGTGAACTCATGTCGTTTCCTCCTATTGAAATAGATTTGTCGTCCTTATTGTAACGCGGTCATACCATATCATTATTTTCCGTATACCTCGCGAGCTGCGCTACGCTATCCCGCCCTCCGTATAAAATGCGGATGACGGTCACAATGCGGCTCTCGTGATTCGGTATGTAGAAAACGAGATAATGGTCGACAGGCATAACGCGAAGACCGTGCGTGCGCCACGGCTCACCTTCATAGAGCCGATACCGTTCAGGCATTTCTTCAAGTGCATAGATGTGCTCCTCCAAATGTCGAAAGAGTGCCTCTGCACTATCTATGGCTCGGAGTTCAACATAAATCTCACGCATATCCTCCTTTGCTTGCGCAGAGAGTTCAACGCGATACATCATAGCCCGTACTCACGCCGCAGTTCAGCAAAGACCTCGCGCGCGGGTCGCGTCCGTCCTGCCTCAATATCGGCATAGCCCTTTTCAAGCTCTCTATTAAGCTCCTCTTCCGACAGCCTGCTCACATCAAGAGAGTGTCTGCGCGGTATTTTCACATCGAACGGAAGCCCCTGCTGCAGGATCACCTGACGATAGAACATATTGATTGCATTGGATGCCGGAATGCCGAGCGCCGCAAGTATCTCCTCTGCCCGTTCCTTAACGTCCGGCTCGACTCTCGCATATAGATTGGCGGATTTTGCTGCCATAATAACGCCCCTCCTTCTTCCTTGCGTAAATCATTCTACTGATATTATATCTGTATGTGCGGACAAGTGCAATACACAACGACATACAAAAAGCCCCAAGAGTTCACTGCAAACTCTTGAAGCCGGGTATCGTTGAAAAATCAGCGGATGTGCATGCGCTGTGCCTGTTCGCGCAGACGTGCGATGCGCTCCTGCGTCGCGGGGTGGGTCGAGAACAGGCTCTTGAAGGAGATGTCGCGACCCGTCAGCGGGTTGATGATGCACATATGTGCGGTCGCGGGCGTCGCCTCGGGGAGCGGCGCGCCGTGCACGGCGTAGTACTCGATCTTCTCGAGCGCCGACGCAAGGTAGTTCGGGTTGCCGCAGATCTCTGCGCCGCCCTCGTCCGCGCTGTACTCGCGCGAGCGCGAGATCGCCATCTGGATCAGTGCCGCCGCAATCGGTGCAATGATCGCCGTTGCAATGAGCCCGATAATGCCGCCGCGGTCATCGTCGCTCGAGCGTCCCGCGCCGAAGATCGCTGCCCACTGGGCAATGCTCGCGGCGTAGGAGATGACGGTCGCCATCGTCGCCGCAATGGTCGAGATGAGGATATCGCGGTGCTTGACGTGCGCGAGCTCATGCCCGAGCACGCCCGAGATCTCGTTGTAGTCGAGCGCACGCATGAGCCCCGTCGTGACGGCGACTGCCGCGTTCGAGGGATTACGCCCCGTCGCAAAGGCGTTCGGCGCATCCTCGTTGATGATGTAGACACGCGGCATGGGCAGCCCCGCACGCCCCGCGAGATTTTCGACGAGCCCGTAGAGATCGGGCGCACCCTGACGGTCGACCTCCTGCGCGTTATACATGCTGAGCACCATGCGGTCGGAGAACCAATACGAGAAGAAGTTCATGCCGAGTGCGATGATGAGCATGACGGTCATGCCCGTATGTCCGGCGAATGCACCGCCGAGGGCAACCATGAGTGCCATGAGGAGCGCCATGAGCATTGTGGTCTTGAGTGTATTCACAGGCTTTTGCCTCCCTTGTAAATCAACTCTTTGTCCTTTTGACTATATCATACAGAACAATTATGGAAAAAGGCTGAAATCCTTCTGATTCTTCTTGTAATCCGTCATGTAAAGCCCCACGCAAACGCTTAGTTACGCAAGCGGTCGTGTGCTTATCTGCATAAATACCTGCGGACTTCTTAAACGCGCTGCGCTTGAACGAAAGAAATCCGCAGGGGGCAGAACGCATACTTTTCTCCGCTTGCTCCACTAGGGTTTGCTTTGGGGCTTCACATCCGCTGCTAAGACAAACTCAGATCGTCTCAAAGTTGACAAATTTTGCGTCGAAGATGCCGTCGATCGCAAGCACACGCGCAAGCGTATCATCGGGGATGTCGTGGTCAATCGTGAGTGCCATGATGCTCATGCCCTCGCGCTTCGACTTGCCGACCTGCATCGACGAGATATTGATGCCTGCCTCGCCCATGATGGAGCCGACCGTGCCGATGACACCGGGGCGGTTGATGTGCGGGCAGATGAGGAGACGTGCGTGCGGGTCGATGTCCACACGGAAGCCGTTGATCCGTACGATGCGCCCCTCCGTGCCGAAGAGCGTGCCCTGTACCTCTGCCGTACCCGCTTCTGCTGTGCCCGCCGCCGTCGTGACACGCACGGTGATGAGCGTCGAATAGTGCGAGGTTTCCTTTTCCTTGATCTCCGTCACCTTGATGCCGCGCGACTTCGCAACACTCGGCGCGTTGACGTAGTTGATCTCGCTCTCGAGGATGGGGTTGAGCATCCCCTTGAGGAGTGCCGTTGTGAGAAAGCTCGTGTTGACCTCCGTGATCTCACCGTTGTAGACGACCTCCACATGGGAGATGGGGCCTTCGGCGAGCGAGCAAACGGTGCAGCCGAGCTGCTCCGCAAGTGTGATGTAGGGGCGAATGACGCGCATGACTTCCTTCGAGACGGGTGCCATGTTGACCGCTGCCGTCACCGGCTCGCCGCGCAGTGCCGCACGGATCCCCTCCGCCACGTCCACGGACACACCAATCTGTGCCTCCACCGTAGACGCGCCGAGATGCGGCGTGAGTACAACGCCCGGAACGCCGCGCAGCGGATGATCCTCCGCGAGCGGCTCGCTCTCGAACACATCGATTGCCGCCCCCGCGACGATCCCATCCTTGACCGCTGCCGCCAAATCACTTTCGTTGATAATGCCGCCGCGCGCGCAGTTGACGAGACGCACGCCCTTCTTCATCTTACGCAGCTCCGGCATCGAGATCATGCCGCGCGTCTCCTTCGTGAGCGGCATATGTACCGTGATAAAATCCGCCGCTGCAAAGATGTCGTCGAGCGTTCCGACGGTCACGCCGAGTGCCTTTGCGCGCTCCTCGTTGATATACGGATCGTAGGCAATGATGTTCATATCAAAGGCAAGCGCACGCTTTGCAACGCCGCTGCCGATGCGCCCCATGCCGATGACACCGAGCGTCTTGCCGCGCAGCTCCACGCCGACGAACGCCTTGCGATTCCACTCTCCCGCATGCATTGTCGCGTCTGCGGCGGGGATATTGCGCGCCATCGAGAGCATCATCGCCATCGTGTGCTCCGTCGCCGCAATCGTATTGCCACCCGGCGAATTGATGACAATGATCCCGCGCTCGGTCGCCGCCTTCACATCGATGTTGTCCACACCGACCCCCGCGCGCCCAATGATCTTCAGCCGATCCGCGCGCGCGAGCACATCCGCCGACACCTTCGACGCCGAGCGCACCATGAGCGCGTCGTAGTCGCCGATGATCTCCACCAGCTCCTCATGCGAAATCTTCTCGCGTACGTCGACCTCATACTCTGCCAGCAGTTCAATCCCCTTGGGCGAAATACCGTCCGCAGCCAAAATCCTCATCTGTAAGCCCTCCCATGCGGCGCTTTGCCGTATCTTACTTTCTGCACAGTGTTCCCCCATTATAGCGAGAAGATGGCGCGGGGTCAAATGTTTCGCGTGCAGCTGCGGCGCAGCATAATGTGTACCTGTATTCATATCTTTAAATTTCGATGCATGATATTTAAAATTTATAGTAATAACATTTCATCAACTCATGAACAAGATATGAATATATGATGAAGGACTCGAAAAAATCCTTATATATCAACCTCAATAGATGGAAACAAGAAATATTTTTTGACAAAGGATTGACATTTTTCGTCTGCGCGGGCTATACTAAAAATCGTTTTCCAAGAGAAACATCATAAACAATAGCTATCACATTTTTGATATCTACGTAAGAACTTACAATATAATGGAGCATTCTATGACAGCAAAAGATTTTTTTCAGCGATGTTTGCAGTTCATCCCCGTCTTTTTCGGCATCACCCTGCTTTCCTTTGGACTCATCTACATCGCCCCGGGCGATCCCGTCGGCATCCGCCTCTCGGCGGGCGGCACGGCGATTGATCCGCAGATCGTCGAGCGCATGCGCGCGGAGATGGGGCTCGACGCGCCCTTCCTCGTCCAGTACGGACGGTGGCTCGTCCACTTCCTCCAAGGGGACATGGGCAGATCCTACATCACAGACGTGCCCGTTGCAACGACCTTCTGGAAGGCTGTCCCCTATACCCTGCGCATGGCGGGCACGGCAATGGGGCTCACCCTCCTCATCTCGCTGCCGCTCGGCGTCGCCATTGCTGCGTGCCGCAACAGCCGCATGGACTACGCGCTGCGCTTCCTGACCTTCATCGGCAACGCAACGCCCGGCTTCATCATCGGCATCGTCCTCATGTTCGTATTCTCCTATCGGCTCGGCTGGGTTCCCGTCCTCGCGACAACAAAGCCAGTCGGCATGGTACTGCCCGCGCTGACCCTCGCCCTCGTCATGTCCTCGCGCTATATCCGTCAGATCCGCGCGGCGGCGCTCGACGAGCTGGCAAAGGACTACGTGATCGGACTGCGCGCGCGCGGGATTCCCGAGCGCGTGATCCTCTTTCGCAATGTGCTGAAAAACATCATGGTCATCGTCATCACCCTCACGGGCATCTCGGTCGGCTCGTTGCTCGGCGGGACGGTCATCATCGAGACCATCTTTAACTGGCCGGGCGTCGGCAACCTCATCATGACAGCGATCAGTGCGCGTGACTATCCCGTCATACAGGCGGTTGTCGTCTGGATGGCGCTCGCGTTCTTCCTTGTGAATCTGCTCGCCGACCTCTCCTACCGCTATTTCAATCCGAAGATCAAGGAGCTCTAAATGCTCAATGCCTTTCTGCAAACGCCGCGCCTCTTCCGCGCACTCGCGCTGCTCGCGGCGCTCATCCTCATTGCGAGTCTCTTCTCCGCGCAGCTCGCCCCCTACGATCCCTATGTGACAAATCCGCAGCTGATCCTAAAGCCGCCCTCGGCGGAGCATCTGCTCGGCACAGACAACTACGGCAGGGACATCCTCTCGCGCATCCTCGCGGGCGGGAGAACGTCGATCTTCTCGGCACTCTTTATCATCCTCATTGCGGGCTCGTTCGGCAGCATGATCGGCCTCCTCGCGGGCTACTATCGCGGGCGGGCGGATGCGATCCTCATGCGCGTAACGGATATTTTCCAAGCGTTTCCCGACATTGTGCTCGCGATTGCGGTCGCGGGCGTGCTCGGCGGCGGACTGTTCAACGCCGTACTCGCGCTGATCCTCACGACGTGGACGCAGTACGCGCGCCTCGCACGCAGCGCGGCGGCGGCAGCGCGGGAGGAGACATACATCCATGCCGCGCGGCTTTCGGGGTGCAATGACGCGCGCATCCTCTTTCTCCATATCCTGCCGAACATCGCGGGACCGCTCCTCATCACCGCCATCCTGCACGTCAGCACCATGATGATGGGGCTTGCGGGGCTGTCCTATCTCGGCATCGGCGTCCAGATTCCGGCGGCGGAGTGGGGCGCAATGATCAGCGAGGGGCAGAAATATCTGCAACAGGCACCGTGGGCGGCACTCGCTCCGAGCGCGGTGATGGTCGCCGTCATGATGGTATTCAACATGTTCGGCGACCAGCTACGGGATCTCCTCGATCCTAAAATGCGATAGGGCTGCTCGCGGAGCGCCCCTATCGGCTCGCAGGCTCGCCACTTCCCCCGTTTCGACGGGGGAAGCTAATATGCCGTAATCCAAAGCATCCCCCGCCGATGCGGGGGATGGGGACCATGCGCAGCATGGTGGTAGGGGCGCTTTGAGCATCTGGACAACATTAACAAAAGCATAAATAAAGTTTATTTTTATGATGCAAGTCCTACGCGAATGCGTTAGTGGTTTGTAGCATATCACAATACATTTTCACCATACTAGGAGGAACTATGAACAAAACACTGAAACGTCTCTGCGCCGCACTCCTGCTCGCCGTTCCGCTCGCCATGAGCGGCTGCGGCGGCTCCGATCAGGCGGCAGACAGCAAGAAAATCGTGCGCGTCGGCGGCACAGTCGCCGTGACGAGCTCGATGGATCCCGCGAAGGAGTGGATGGGCTGGTACGCCGTACGCTACGGTGTCGGCGAAACACTCTTCCGTCTTGACGACAGTATGAAGCCGCAGCCGTGGCTCGCCGAGAAGGCGGAGAATATCGAGCCGACGGTCTGGCGCATCACACTGAAGGACAATGTCACGTTCTCGAACGGCGAGAAGATGACGGCGGACAAGGTCATCGCCTCGCTCAAGCGCACGGCGGAGACGAATGACCGCGCCGCATGGCTGAAGGATGCAGAGTACACGGCAGAGGGAAATGTCCTCACGATCCGTACGAAAGCACCGTATGCGACCCTCGTCAACGATCTCTGCGACCCGTACGCCGTCATCGTCGATGTTGCAGGCACGAAGGACTTTGAGAACGCTCCCATCTGCACGGGGCCGTTTGTCATGAGCAGCTTTGAAGCAGACAAGCACGCAGTCATGACGAAGAACCCGAAGTATTGGGGCGGCGACGTGAAGGTCGATGAGGTCGAGTACACGAAGATCGCAGACTTCAACACGCTTGCAATGGCACTGCAGGGCGATGAGATCGACGTAGCACTGGATCTCAGCCCCGAGACGGCAGAGACGATTGCGGCGAATGACAAGTTTACGGTTGTCAAGACACCGCAGACGCGCACCTATCAGCTCTACATGAACCTCGATAAGCTCACCGATCCTGCGGTTCGTCAGGCGATCATGTACGGTGTCGACAAAAAGACCATCGGCGACCAGTACCTCAAGGGCGCAATGACTGCCTCGAACAGTGCGTTCCTCGCCTCCACGCCCTATGGCGATCCCGCGCTCAAGGCACGCTCCTACGATCCTGAAAAGGCAAAGCAGGTGCTTGCGGCGGCAGGATATACGGACACGAACGGCGACGGCATTGTCGAGAAGAACGGACAGCCGCTGACCGTCGAGATGGGTGTCTACAAGCGTCTCTTCAACGAGAACATCACAACAGAGATGCAGGCACAGCTCAAGAAGATCGGCATCAACATCCAGATTGTCTCGCATGAGAAATCGACCTATCTGAAGCCCGGCGAATACGAGCTTTCCCTCTACTCCGTCATCACCATGCCGACGGGCGACCCGTATGCCTTCCTGCGCGACACGGCGAGCGCACAGGGCGTCGCCAACTTCGGACGCTACAACAGCCCCGTCGTCGAGGCTGCGCTTGCGGAGCTACCGAACACATTCGATCCCGCGCAGCGCATCGCGCTCGTCAACCGCATCCAGCAGCAGATCATCGACGATGCGGCGATGGACTTCATCGGCTTCAACAACATGCAGATCGGCATCTCCAAGAACGTCACGGGCTTCCTCTCCACGCCGAGCGACTACTACCACGTGACAAAGGATTTGGATAAGAAGTGAGCAGCGTGCACAGCGGAGCGGAGCGACAGGAACTCTTACGAATCGACCATCTGACCGCAGGCTACGGCGGTGACGCCGTTGTCGAGGACATCTGTCTCAGCCTCTCGGCGGGCGAAGTCCTCGGCATCGTCGGCGAAAGCGGCAGCGGCAAATCCACACTGCTGCGCGCCATCGCCCAGATTCGCGGACTCTCCACCGAGATCCACGCGGGTACCGTCTCCATGAACGGGCGCGACATCGCCGTGCTCACCGAGAGCACGCGCCGCCGTATGCGTGGTGAGGAGCTCGCCATGGTGTTTCAGTACGCCGGCGCATCTCTGAACCCCGCGCGGCGCATTGGCACGCAGCTCGTCGAGACCATGCGCGCGCACACGGATCTCTCGCAGGCAGAAATCCGTGCACGCGCCGCAGAGGTATTCAGCGGCATGGGATTCACCGACATCGACCGCATTCTGCGCGCATACCCGTTCGAGCTCTCGGGCGGCATGGCGCAGCGCGCCGCCATCGCCCTCGCCGTCATCCTGCGCCCGCAGCTGCTGCTCGCCGACGAGCCGACCTCGGCACTCGACGCCACCATCCAGCTGCAGGTACTCGACCATCTGCGCGCCCTCAGAGAGCGCACGGGCACAGCGATCCTCCTCATCACGCACAACATCGGCGTCGTGCGGCACATCGCCGACCGCGTCGCCGTCATGTGTCGGGGGCGCATTGTCGAGCAGGGCGCAGTGGACGAGGTGCTGAGCAATCCGCAGCATCCCTATACGCAGGAACTACTTGCGGCAGTGCCGAAAATGCACGCTGCGACACATACGGACTGCGACCGCAGAGATCATGCAGAGAAAAACACCGCTCCCATAGCCTCCCCCGTCACGACGGGGGAGGGGGACCGCGTAAGCGGTGGAAGGGGCGCCCATTTCCAAGACCTCCTGCGCTTTGACAGCGTCTCCATGCACTTCGACGATGCGGCAGGGCGCGTACAGGCAGTGAACGATATTTCGTTCACCCTCGCGCGGCGCGAGCTGCTCGGCATCGTCGGTGAGAGCGGTAGCGGCAAATCCACCGTAGCAAAGCTGCTCACGGGGCTGCACGCACCTACGGGCGGGAAGATCTTCTTGGATGGCAGGAATATCGCGCACGTCTCGGGCAGGGAGCGCCGCGCGCTCTACACGCGTATGCAGATGGTCTTTCAGGATGCAGTCGGCTCGTTCAATCCACGCCGCAGTATCGGCGCGATGATCGGCGAGACCATCTGCCGCCTGTGCAATCCCGACGGGTGCACAACCGAGCAGCGCGTCGCGCAGCTCCTCACCGAGGTGGGACTCCCCGCCTCCTACGCGGCGCGCTACCCACACGAGATAAGCGGCGGTGAGTGCCAGCGTGCCGCGATTGCACGCGCGATGGCGGTGCATCCCGACATCCTCATCTGCGATGAGGCGACCTCCGCGCTCGATGTCTCCGTACAGGCGAAGATCGTCGCCCTCCTCCTGCACCTACAGCAGGAACACGCAATGAGCCTCCTCTTCATCTCGCATGATCTGCCGCTCGTCAGTTCCATCGCCGACCGCGTCCTCATCATGCAGAATGGACGCATCGTCGAGCAGGGCGAGACCCGCCGCGTCCTCAGAGAACCAAGTGAGGACTATACGAAAAATCTCCTGCGCGCGGCGCTGTAAACTCACGCAAAAACGGGACTTCCGTACGAAAGAACATTTTGTTTCGTACGGAAGTCCCATTTGCTTATCTATGAATGGAGATTATTTTACACGGCAGTAGCTTCGGGCGTATTCACCTCAATACCGAACATTGCCATATCGTCCTCAACATTCGTGATGCCACCAATGCCGAAGGTCTCTACGAGCACCTTTGCGACGTTCGGAGAGAGGAACGCGGGGAGCGTGGGGCCGAGGTGGATGTTCTTCACGCCGAGGTGGAGGAGGGCGAGGAGAACGATAACCGCCTTCTGCTCGTACCACGCGATGTTATAGGCAATCGGCAGCTTGTTCACATCATCCAGACCGAATACCTCTTTGAGCTTCAGTGCGATCAACGCAAGCGAATAGGAGTCGTTGCACTGCCCCGCATCGAGCACGCGCGGGATGCCGCCGATGTCGCCGAGATCCTTCTTGATGTACTTGTACTTCGCGCAACCCGCCGTGAGGATGACAGTGTCATGCGGCAGCGCCTCGGCAAACTCGCCGTAGTACGCACGCGACTTCATGCGCCCGTCGCAGCCCGCCATGACGACGAACTTCTTGATTGCGCCGCTCTTGACCGCCTCGACAACCTTGTCCGCAACGGCAAAGACCTGCTCATGTGCAAAGCCGCCGACGATCTCGCCCGTCTCCAGCTCCGTCGGGGGCGCGCATTTCTTCGCGCACTCGATGACGGGCGTGAAGTCCTTCTCGCCGTTCACGAGCGGGATATGCGTGCAGCCCTCGACGCCGACCGCCGCCGTTGTAAAGAGGCGCTCCTTGTAGCTGTCCTTCGGAGGCACAACGCAGTTCGTCGTCATGAGAATCGCGCCATTGAACTTCTCGAACTCCTCCTTCTGCTGCCACCACGCGTTGCCGTAGTTGCCGACGAGGTTGTCGTACTGCTTGAACTTCGGGTAGTAGTGCGCGGGAATCATCTCGCCGTGCGTGTAAACATCGACGCCCGTGCCCTTCGTCTGCTCGAGGAGACGCTCGAGATCCTTGAGATCATGCCCCGAGATAAGGATGCCGGGGCGATTGCGGACGCCGAGCTTCACCTTTGTGATCTCAGGGTTGCCGTAGCTCTCCGTGTTCGCCGTATCGAGCAGTGCCATGCCCGCGACGCCCCACTTGCCCGTCTCGAGGACGAGCGCCGTCAGCGCATCGCCGTCCATCGTATCATCGAGCAGCTGTGCCAGCGCGCGCTGCGAAAATGCGTCAATCTCCTCGTTCTCATAGCCAAGCGCATTTGCATGCTCCATGTAGGCAGCGAGACCCTTGAGACCGTAGGTCGTCAGCTCACGCAGGCTGCGCACATCCTCGTTTTCCGTTGCAAGTACGCCGACCGTCTTCGCCTTTGCCGAGAACTCCGCGCGCGGAGCCGTCCAATGCGCCACCTCGGGCAGCCCCGACGCATCGCTGAGCTGCGCGAGCAGCTCCGCCTTCAGCGCGAGGCTCTCCTCGATCACATCCATGATCGCCTCGCGGTCAAAATTCGCGTTCGTGATCGTCACGAAGAGATTCATCGTCACGCGATGATTCGTCTCCACCGAGACCGTCTTCCCCTCTGCGCGCAGCGCCGTCGTCACCGCGCCGAGCCCCTTCGTCACATAGACGAGCAGATCCTGCATCTCGGCGACATCCGGCTTCTTTCCGCAGACGCCCTGCACCGTGCAGCCCTTGCCGCCCGCAGTCTCCTGACACTGATAGCAAAACATTTTAGCATCCATGAGAATTTCTCCTTTGCAATAATACACATTTGTTGTGTTGATTATAGCAAAGGAAGTCCTCTATAGACGTAACATATGTTACCACACAATAATCAATAGAAATTCTCAACTTCTTACAACAGCAGCAAACTAATCGTTTTTTTTGACCGATTTATGCAGGAAAAATCTGCGTTTCCAAACTATCATATCATCATAGGCTGCAATATGCGGCAACGGATTGTATCGTAACAGAAAAGGAGCAGGGTCATGGGCGAGATTTTTCCAAACATCCCTCAGATTCCGTTCGAGGGCAGAGACAGCAAGAACAAGCTGGCATTCAAGTATTATGATGCAAAGCGCGTAATTCTTGGAAAACCGATGGAAGA
>NZ_CP016201.1:1624719-1645747 GCF_001683335.1 Selenomonas sp. oral taxon 126 | reverse complement strand
TAGAGTGGTATAAGAGACAGAGATGGAAGAGAATCTGCGCTTTGCGATGGCATGGTGGCACAACCTCTGCGCGACGGGTGTCGATATGTTCGGCGCAGGGACGGCTGACAAGACATTCCACGCCGAGCCGGGCACGATGGAGCACGCAAAGGCGAAGGTTGATGCCGGCATCGAGTTCATGCAGAAGCTCGGCATCAAATACTATTGTTTCCACGATGCAGACATCGTTCCCGAGGATCCGGTGGATATCAACGAGACGAATCGCCGTCTTGAGGAGATCACGGACTATCTCCTCGAGCAGACGAAGGGCACGGGGATCAAGGCACTCTGGACGACGGCAAATATGTTCAGCAATCCGCGTTTCATGAACGGTGCCGGCAGCAGCAACTCCGCCGATGTCTTCTGTTTTGCCGCAGCGCAGGCGAAGAAGGGCATCGAGCTCGCCGTCAAACTCGGTGCACAGGGCTATGTGTTCTGGGGCGGCCGCGAGGGCTACGAGACGCTGCTGAACACGGACATGAAACTCGAGCAGGACAACGTGGCGCAGCTCTTCCGCATGGCACGCGACTACGGACGCAAGATCGGCTTCACGGGCGATTTCTACATCGAGCCGAAACCGAAAGAGCCGATGAAGCATCAGTATGATTTCGATGCTGCGACCGCCATCGGCTTCCTGCGCAAATACGGACTCGACAAGGATTTCCGCATGAACATCGAGGCGAACCACGCGACGCTCGCGGGGCACACCTTCCAGCACGAGCTGCGCGTCTCGGCGGTCAACGACATGATGGGCTCGGTCGATGCGAATCAGGGTGACCTGCTGCTCGGCTGGGACACCGATCAGTTCCCGAGCAATGTCTACGACACGACGATGGCGATGTACGAGATCCTGAAGGCGGGCGGTCTGCGCGGCGGTCTCAACTTCGATGCAAAGAACCGCCGTCCGAGCAACACGCCCGAGGATATGTTCGTGGCATTCATCGTCGGCATGGACACCTTTGCGCTCGGCCTCATCAAGGCGGCTGCACTCATCGAGGACGGACGCATCGACAGCTTCGTCAAGGAGCGCTATGCGAGCTACGAGACGGGCATCGGCAAGGAGATTCGTGAGGGCACGGCGACGCTCGAGTCCTGTGCCGCACACGCCGCAGCGCTGAAAGCCCCTGCCGATCCCGGTTCGGGGCAGCAGGAATACCTAGAGGGCGTTGTGAACAACGTACTCTTCGCCTCCAGCTGCTAGCGCGCCGAAATGCCGCTCCATCCGCCCCCGTTGCCACTCCCCGCAACGAGAGCGGTGGAGGCGGAGCAGGCGCACGCTGTCCTCGCGCGAAAAGAAGGACTGAATACAGCCGAGGGAAACGGGTCTCGTTCGTCGAGAGACCCGTTTTTTTTGACGGTATTCCGTCGGCGTGCATCCGAAATGCGTATCAAAAAGTTTGGTCAGATACCGCACATCCGAGAACCCGCACGCAAGGCTGATCTCAAGAATGCGCTGATCGGTCGTCTCCACGAGATGACAGGCGTGCTCGAAGCGCCGCTCACGCAGATACTCCTGAAACGACAGCCCGAGCATGTCCTTGAAGAAATGCGACAGATACGTCAGCGAGAGATGCTCCCGCCGCGCGATCTCCCCAAGCAGCAGCTTGCGCTGATAGTTGGCCTCAATGTATTCGATGATGGAGAGCAGGCGATCGGCGCGCTCGCGCTGCGGCAGATCATCCTCACGCCGCAGAACGGTGACGGGCAGATGCGTGTGCAGCAGGGCGTAGAGCTCGCCGATGCAGCCGAGGCAGCGGAACTCATAGCCCATGCTGCGCGCAAAGAACGCCCCTCCAAGATCCATCAGAACCTCTGCCATGCGCTGATACTGCTGCGAACTCTGTGGGAACGCGGGGCGCAGGGATGTCCCTCCCCCATAACGCAGATTCGTCGCCTCGGGAAAGATACGCGCAACAAGCTGCGGCGAGATCTGCGCGATGAGGAGCAGCCCGTCTCCGCAGCCGCCCGAGAGGAAGCGATGCGGCTCCATGGGATTGACAAGATAAAGGTCGCCGCGCCAAAGACGCTGCTGCCCCCCGCTCACCTCAATGAGCGCCGTCCCCTCGAGCACGATCCCGATCTCCATATCGTGATGGAGGTGCATCGTCCGCTCCTCCATGCGCACGAGGAATACATTCAGATCGCGCAGCTGCTCATAGGAAAAATCATGTGTACCGGACATTGTTCTCCCCCTTCCAAAAATGGCGGGAATCCCCGATGGGACTCCCGCCATCTTCATATATTCTCAGTGCAGTTTTGGAAATACAGCCTTCAGCGCAGGATAGAGCAAGCGATACTTTTGATAGCGCTCCTCATAGCGCGCCGCAAGCGCCGGCTCCGGCTCCACCGTCTCCACCACGCGCACGAGCGCGGCAGCGGCATCCGCAACGCTCGGATAGACACCGCACGCAACCATCGCGAGCATTGCGCCGCCCATGCCGGGTCCCTGCTCCGAGGCGAGGATATCCAGCTTCACATTCATCACGTTCGCAAAGATCTTACGCCAGAGCGGTGACTTCGCTCCGCCGCCGCAGATCTTGCTCCGCTCGATCCGTATGCCGAGCTGACGCGCGACCTCGAGGCTGTCCCGCATGCCGAACGCCACGCCCTCAAAGAGTGCCTGCACGAGATCGCGCCGCTCCGTATCGAGCGACATCCCAATGAATGCCGCGCGTGCATCCGTATCGTTGATCGGGCTGCGCTCGCCCATGAGATAGGGCAGGAAGAACACGGGATTGCGTCCGAGACGCTCCTCCGCGATCCCCTCCTGTTCCGCCGCATAGTCCTCTGCGCCGAGTACCTTGTCCATGAGCCACTGATTACAGGAGGCGGCGCTCAGCATGACGCCCATCAGATGATAGTTCCCGTCCGCATGAGCAAAGGCGTGGAGCGCATTGTGCGGGTCTACGCCGAATTTCTCGCTCGTGATGAAGATCGTCCCCGATGTCCCGATGGAGATATTGCACGCGCCCTCGCCCACCGTGCCCGTCCCGACGGCGGCGGCGGCGTTGTCCCCTGCGCCCGCCGCGACGATGGTATCCGGACGGATTCCAAGCCGCTCCGCCATCTCCGGCAGAACCGTTCCGACGGGCGCATAGGAAGCAAAGAGACGTGGCATCTGCTCCGCGCGCACGCCGACAATCCGCAGCATCTCCTCCGACCAGCAGCCGTGCTCCACATCGTAGAGCAGCGTACCCGCCGCATCCGACGGCTCCGTACAGTGCACCCCCGTGAGTACGTAGTTGATATAGTCCTTTGGCAGCATGATCTTTGCAATACGGGCGAACAGCTGCGGCTCATGCTTCTTCATCCAGAGCAGCTTTGGTGCGGTGAATCCCGCAAAGGCGATATTTGCCGTTGCCGCACTCAGTCTTTCCCACCCGACCGTCCCGTTGAGATCGTCGACCTCCTCTGCCGTGCGTCCGTCGTTCCAGAGAATTGCGGGACGGATCACACGCTCCTCGGCATCGAGCACAACCAGCCCGTGCATCTGACCGCCCGCGCCGATCCCTGCGACCTGCGCCACATCAAATCCATCGAGCAGGGCGGGAATCCCCTCCTCCACCGCCCGCACCCATGCGGCGGGATCCTGCTCGCTCCACCCCGGCTTTGGAAAGGAAAGTGGGTAGTCACGTGAGACGATATTCTTGATATCCCCCGTTTCATCCATCAGCAGGAATTTGCACGCAGATGTCCCGAGAGCGATTCCGATATAGAGCATCTTATCCCCCTCCCCCATCATTTCGTCGACTGGTTGTAGATATCGAATGCGACTGCGGCGAGGAGCACCATGCCCTTGATCGCCTGCTGCCAATCGATGCCGACGCCCATGATGGACATGCCGTTGTTCAGCACGCCCATGACGAGACCGCCGACCACGGCGCCGATGATCGTACCGACGCCACCCGAGGCGGATGCGCCGCCGATGTAGCATGCAGCAATTGCGTCCAGCTCGAACATCATGCCCGCCGACGGCGCCGCCGCATTGAGGCGCGCCGAGAAGACCAGCCCCGCAACCGCCGCCATCAGCCCCATGTTGACAAAGACGAGGAAGCGCACCCAGCGCGTCTTGATGCCCGAGAGCTGCGCCGCGCGCTCGTTGCCGCCAACCGCGTAGATGTGCCGGCCGAAGACCGTACGGTTGCAGATGAACGAGTAGAGGGCGACGAGGAAGCCGAGCAGGATGAGGATGTAGCTGTTCTGCATGATGAGCTTCGAGATGTTCATCGGCGCGAGCAGCACGCCGTCCGTACACCACTGGAAGAACAGGGCGATTGCAATCAGCGCGATGAACATGGCGTATTTGTGTACAGCAGTCTGCCAGATAGAAGCTGCGTTCAGACCGACCGCAGCAGTCTCTTTTTTCTCACTCAAGTTATTTCCTCCTCTGCCCTTCAACCTGCCTTGCGGCGCGTATTGCTCTGCATGATAAAGCGCATGATGCTTTCCTGTGACGCCTCCTCTGCGGGGAGTTCTCCGACGAAACGCCCCTCGTTCATGACGTAGATGCGGTCGCTGATGCCGAGCACCTCCGGCAGCTCCGAGGAAATGACGAGGACGCATTTCCCTGCCGCCGCCAGCTCGTTAATCACGCAGTAGATCTCATACTTTGCGCCCACATCAATGCCGCGCGTCGGCTCGTCGAGGATGAGTACGTCGGGATCGGCGTACAGCCAGCGCGCGAGCATGACCTTCTGCTGATTGCCGCCCGAGAGGTTGCGTGTCGCCTGATAGATGCCGGGTGCTTTGATGCGCAGCTTCTTCAGATACTCCTCGGCGATCCCGATCTCTTCCTCTGTGCGGATCACCCCGCGCGAGGAGAGACGCCGTAGCGTCGGCAGACTGATGTTCTCGCGGATGCTCTGCCCGAGGATCAGCCCCTGCCCCTTGCGATCCTCCGTGACGTAGGCGATGCCGTTTGCAATCGCCTCGCCCACGCTGTTTACTTGGATTTCCTTCCCGTCCTTGAGAATCGTTCCCGTGATATTGCGTCCGTAGGATTTGCCGAAAATGCTCATCGCCAGCTCCGTACGTCCCGCGCCCATCAGACCCGCGATGCCGACCACCTTGCCGCGCCGCAGGCGCAGATTCACATGATCGACCACCTGCCGTCCTGCGATATAGGGCGACTCCACACACCAGTCCCGTACCTCGAGGCAGACCTCGCCGATCTTCTGATTTTCGCGCGCAGGATAGCGGTCGGTAATCGCACGCCCAACCATCCCTTGGATGATCCTCTCCTCCGTGATCTCATCCACATTCTTTTCGAGCGTCTCGATTGTGCGCCCGTCGCGGATCACCGTGATCTTGTCCGCCACGCGCGTGACCTCGTTCAGGATGAATGATAACGATGCCGACCCGCTCACTTTCGCGGATATTATGAAATTTGCACTCCTCCCCGTCATAGAGGATCTTCCCGCCATAAGTCCCGTAGGGGTATACGCCGCTCAGGACATTCATGAGCGTGGATTTGCCCGCGCCGTTCTCACCGACCAGTGCGTGGATCTCCCCCGCGCACACGACGATATCCACCTTGTCGAGTGCGCGCACACCACCGGGAAAGACCTTTTCGATATTCTGCATTTCGAGCAGGATGTCCGCCATGTCATCCCTCCTAACAAGAAGCCCTCTGCAGCCTTGGAAATTGTTCCGTAGCGCGGCAGAGGGCAGCATCACAATATATTTTTTACTTCTGCAGTTCCGCCTCAGTGTAGTAACCGGAGTCGATGAGCAGCTGCTTGTAGTTGGACTTGTCCACGAATTTCGGCTCGAGCAGGTACGAGGGCACGACCTTCACGCCGTTGTTGTAGTCCTTCGTATTGTTGACTTCGGGCTGCTGCTTGGCGAGGATTGCATCCACCATCTTCACGACCTGATCCGCCAGCGCGCGCGTATCCTTGAACACAGACATCGATTGCTCACCCGCGACGATTGCCTTCACGTTCGGCAGATTCGCATCCTGTCCCGTAATGACGGGCATTGGGCGATCCGCAGTATTGTATCCTGCGGATTTCAGTGCCGACTGCACGCCAAGCGAAACGGAGTCGTTCGAGCAGAGCACCGCATCCAGCTTTGCACCCGTGTAATACGTCGTCAGGATGTTGTCCATGCGCTCCTGCGCCTTTGCCTCATCCCAGTTCGGCGTTGCACACTGCTCGCGCGTCATCTGTCCCAAGCGGACGACAAGCTGTCCCTTATCGATGTAGGGCTTCAGCACATCCATTGCGCCGCCGAAGAAGAAGTTCACGTTGTTATCGTCCATTGGACCGGTCGAAATCTCGATATTGAAGGGACCCTTGCCCTCGGCAAGCCCAAGACGATCAGCAATATACTGTCCCTGGATCTTACCGACGAGGTAGTTGTCAAACGTCGCGTAGTAGCTGACCGCATCCGTGTTCATGATGAGACGGTCGTAGGCAATGACCTCGACACCCGCACTCTTCGCCTCGTTCAGTACGGATGAGAGTGCACTGCCGTCGATCGAGCCGACGACCAGCACCTTGCAGCCCTTCGTAATCATATTCTCGATCTGCGAGACCTGCGTCTCCACCTTGTTCTCCGCAAACTGCAGATCGACATCGTAGCCCTTCTCACGGAGCTTCTTCTCCATGTTTGCGCCGTCCTGATTCCAGCGCTGCAGTGACTTCGTCGGCATCGAGACGCCCACCTTGACGCCCTTCGCGTCGCCTGACGTTGCCTTGTCCGAGCCGCCGTAGCCGGCAAAGAATGCCGCCGTCATGAAGGACTCCGACGATGACATCCATGCCTACGAGGAAACCCTTCAAATGATCGACGCGCATCCCACGATGAACGCCTTCTTTATCGCTACCTCCGGCGGTGCACACGGCGTCTGCCAAGCGCTTGTCAAACGAAAACGCGCGGACGACATCACCGTCGTCACCTTCGACATCATCCCCGCCATCCAGCGCGCCATGCAGCGGGGGATCATCAACGCCGCCATCTATCAGCATCCGCGCCGTCAGGGACAGGTCGCCATGCAGCTCGCCTACGACCGCATTATCAGCGGTATCCCGCCCACACGCAATGAATACATCATGCAGAATGAAATACGGATTCTTGAGAATCTCTGATATATGAAAAATGCTCGCCGCCTTACGGTTCTCCGTAAAGCAGCGAGCATTTTCTTTTGTGATGTTTCAATCCTCGATATGTGCGAGCGCATCCTCTCCGAGCAGGTCGACGATCTTCGCACGTGCCTGCGCGCGAATCTCATCGTTGATGTAGACCTGCGCAAGTGCAACAGCCGCCGCAATCGCCGCGGCATCGTCGGCAAAGCCGATGCCCGGCATAAAGTCCGGAATCAGATCGAGCGGCGAGATCAGATAGCCAAGCGCGCCGATGATCCCCGCCTTGATCTTCGCAGGACAGTTCGGCGACTGCGCCACGTAGAAGAGGAGCAGTGCCTGATAGATGACCTTCACGCCGATTTTCGCGATGTTCTTGCGGATCTTCTCCCAAAGCCCCTCCTCGGAGTACTTGTCCCTGTACTTCTCAATATCGAGATTTTCAATCTCTTCGGCTTTGATTTCATCATGTGTACTCATATCATAACCTCCTAAAAATAAAACAAAAGCCCTACTCTCTACATCGGCTCACTGCACGCGGCTGTTCCGATAGCGCTCCTGCGCATCGTCGCTCTTAATATCAAGAAAGACGATCGTTCCAAGCACGACGAGAAGCATCGCAACACAGACGACAATCCCGGTGAAGCCGAATGCGTCGAGCAGCCAACCTATCAGGATAAGGAGCGGTGTCAAAAGAATCGCGGGCATCTACATCACTTCCATTCGTGTACGAGAGAAACATCATCCTATCGCCATCATACTCGTTCATATGGACAAACGATGGGTAACAAAAAAAATGCAGAAGAATGCGTCAAAACTTCGGAAAGCGCTCCCGCAGCATGGGCAAAAGCAGAAGGGCAAGGATGGAGTTGACCAGCCCCTCCATGAGGAGCCCCGGGGACGAGGCGAGCGCTGCGGGCAGACTCGCGTAGAGGACTGCGCCCGCAAGCGTATACGCCGCCGCCATCCAGATGCTCGAGAGGAGAAGCGCGATGGCGACGCGCGTGCGCCCGCCGATCTGCGAACCGCTGCGCGCCATGCGATAGACGATCTCCGCCATTACAAATTTGATGACGAGCGTCGGCACGATCCAAAGCGCGAAGCCGCCGAGGAGGTCGGCGAGCGCCGAGCCGATGCACGCTGCAAAAAGCGCGGCGCGGCGCGGTGCGAGCAGCGCGAGCAGAAAGATCACCGCATCCCCGAGATGTGCATAGCCGAGCGGTATCGGGATATGCGGCAGATAGGTCGCGACGAAGACGAGCGCCGTCATCAGCGCTGTGAATACAATTTCCTGTGTGGTAAATTTTCCTGTGTGATAATATTCCATGTGCTTATCCGTTTTCCTTTCCGATTTATACGAACACGGCCTTTCTGCCGCCCAGACGTTCCAACGCAGCGGGATCGACGTTTTTGAGATAGCCGCCCTGCTGCATCTGTATTTGAACGGCATGCCTGCCATAGATCTCCCGCACTTCGTTGAAGTCACGAACACCATGCACACGGCACAGCCGTTCTTTCTCGGCACGCAGCTCCGGGTATTTCTCCTCAACAATGGCAAGACAGATGGCATTGTCCTGCCCAACGCGCGCTCTCCATTCTTTTGCACCTGTAGATATCCCGGTACCGTATTCATACCAGATCAGGTTCTCATCCCAAAAGTCGACTCGAATGTCATCGGCAATCATCAAGGAGTATACGGCATCCTCTCCATAGACGATGACATCCAAAATGGCCTCGATATAGAATGTGAGCAACTGCCGCTCAGCGATGAAGGCAGCCCCGCAGGCAAAATCTCCATAGAGAAGATAGGCTTCCCAGATGGCGCGCATATCATGGTCATGGTAGGGACGCAGATCCAGCGGGTTCATTGTATTCAATATCTCATACCCGCTCTGCCCCTCTCTGTAATAGCAGGCTCTCCCAAAGGCAAGCCGATACCCCTCCGCCTCCATGAAATGAATCATCCCTGCCAAAACATGTTCATTGTATAAATAGTCTCCGGGAGAGATCCATTTGATATACCTTCCTTGCGCTGCATGCAGGGCATTCATCTGATTATGAACAATGCCCCTGTTTATGGAGCTGCGCACAATCGTATAATCTGTGAAATGTTTCTCATGCAGCCACTGCTCGATTTCCTGTTGGCGAAAATCCTCTGACCCGTCATCTGCCAGCAGGATTTCATAACGACAGCCCTTTTGGTTGACGATCGATGTCAATGTGATAAACAGCTTTTCATAATCCGGCCGGTAGATGAGGACACAAACGCTGATATCATAGAAATCTGCTTCTTGATGTTCGCCCACGTCATTCTCCTGTTACAATAAAAAATCTTGTCCAGTCTTCTATACCATAGCACACAGCATTCTAAAATTCAATCAATACAGACAAAAACAACCTCCCCGCATCAAGAAAGGATGCAGAGAGGTCGTTCTTTTCGTTTACGACAAAATACGTACGAGATAGCTCAGCGAGTCCGACCAGAGGAGGACGCCGAGGAGGACGAGCACAACGCCCGCAACCTGCTGGATGCGCGGCAGATACTGATAGAACGCGCGCAGCTTCATGATGTGCCGCCGCCAAATGACGGCGAGCAGGAAGAACGGAACGGCGAAGCCGAGGCTGTAGACGAGGAGCAGGAGTGCCCCTTGATAGGCGGTCGCCGTGTCCCCCGCATAGAGGAGGATGGTCGCAAGCATGGGTCCCGTGCACGGTGTCCAGCCGAGTGTGAAGCCGCATCCGAGGAGGAACGCGCCCCCGATGCCGCCGAAGCCGCGCCGTTGGAAGGGGCGGTACTCACGCAGGAGCAGAGGAATTTTGATCCACCCCGTCATGAAAAGCCCCATTGCGATGATGAGGACGGCCGCGCCCTGCCGCAGGATCTCCTGGTAGGAGAAAAGCCACGCGCCGATGAGCGATGCCGTTGCGCCGAGCAGGACGAAGACGAGGGTAAAGCCTGCGAGGAACGCCGTCGTATTCGCGTAGAGCCGACGCGCCTCGCCGCCGTCCTGCTGACTGTTCTTCGCGAGGATGAGCGAGAACGTCGGTAGGAGAGGCAGGACACAGGGTGAGATGAAGGAGAGGAAGCCCGCGAGAAACGCGCCGCCAAGCAGGGTCAGTTCCATGTGCCGCAGCCTCCCCGCACGGAGCGCTTAGAGCTTGCCAATGACATCTTCGAGCTCCTCTTTCGTCACGCCGCCCGTCTTGCGGTAGGCGACATTGCCCTCCGCGTCAACGACAATCGTAGTCGGGATCGCACGCACGCCGTAGAGATTTGCCGCCGAGCCCTTCGTGTCGAGGACGACGGGCAGATCCGCCTTGCGCTCCGCCATGAACTTCTCCACGGGCGCGGCATCCTCCTGCAGGTTGACGGCATAGAAGTCAACCGCGTCCTTATGCGCCGCATAGAACGCCGCAAGATCGGGGATCTCCGCCTGACAGGGCGGGCACCACGTCGCCCAGAAATTGATGATGTAGGGTTTCCCCTTCGCCTCAACGGCAACATCCTCGCCCGCGAGATTCTTGAGTGTGAATTTCGGGGCTGCCTCGCCGCGCAGGCCGCCCTTTCCCTGTTCTGCGGCAGACTGTGCGCTTGCCGTCGTGCCCGGATCCGCAGTGTCATTGCCGCCGCACCCCGCAATCATGCTGAGTGCAAATACCGCTGCAAAAAGCGCCGTATATCTCTTCTTCATAAATTTCCTTTCTGAATAATCCTCAAATATCAAAATTGCCAAGTTCATACTGTGTCACGGCAAGCGCCACGAGCGCTGCTGTCTCCGCGCGCAGGATGAGGCGCCCGAGAGAAACCGGTTCTGCGCCCGCCGCACAGACTGCTGCCGCCTCTCCAAGGGAGAAGCCGCCCTCGGGACCAACAATGAGCACAATGCGGCGTGCCGTGCATGCACGCAGTGCCGTCCGCATGGGCTGCTCCTCTTCCCCTTCGTAGCAGAAGATAACCGCCGTATCGGGCGCACCGAACAGCTCGCCATTCTGCAAAAGTGAGGAGAGCGGCGCAACCTCCGCAACAGGCATGAGTGCCCGCCGCCCGCACTGCTTTGCCGCCTCATCCGCGATCTTCTGCCAGCGTGCAGCCTTTGCCGCCGCCTTCTTCGCGTCATAGCGCACGACAACGTGCTCCGTCATGACGGGATAGAACGCCGCCGCCCCCAGCTCCACCGCCTTTTGCACAACGAAGTCCATCTTCTCGCCCTTGAGGAGCGCCTGCACGAGGATGACCTCGTGCGAATTATCCTCCTCCTGCTCCAGATATTCCGCGAGGGAAAGCCGCACTGCATCAGGCACAACGGCAGAGACCGTCATACGGGCGACCCTGCCGGCCGCATCCACAACCGTGATCTCGTCCCCAATCTGCACGCGCATGACGTGCGCAAGATGGTGCGCGTCGCCCCCCGTGATCGTAATTTCCTCTGCGAGAGCTCCCGCATAGAACAGCCGCCGCATCAGAATCCCAACTCCTCACTGCGGCGAATGATCATCGCCGCCCATTCCTTTTCACAGGTCATATCGAGTACGGTATAGCCATGCTCGCGCGCCGCACGTTCCACGTCCGCGATACGGTCGTCGATGATGCCCGAGGCGAGGAGAACCCCGCCCGGTGCGAGATGCGCATCCAGCTGGTCGAACAGGCGAATGATGATGTCCGCAATGATATTCGCCGTAATGAGTTCGGCAGGCTCCGTCCCCGCACAGATCGAGAGAAGGTCGCTCTCAAACACGGCAACATTCGTGACATTGTTCGCGCGGACATTCTCCTCCGCGACCGAGACCGCCACGGGATCGTAGTCCATTGCAATGATTTCGCCCGCACCGAGCTTCGATGCGGCGATGGCGAGGATCCCCGATCCGCAGCCCACATCGTAGACGCGCATCTGCGGACAGACAAGATGTTCCAACCAGCGCAGACACATCGCGGTCGTCGCGTGTGCCCCCGTACCGAACGCAACGCCGGGATCGAGGTCGATGACGATCTCATCCCCCGTCGGCGTGTATTCCTCCCACGTCGGACGGACGACGATACGCCGCCCGATCTTCTCCGTGTGAATGTACGCCTTCCACGTCTCCGCCCAGTCCTCATCGGCGACGAATGTATGCGAGATCGTGCCCACGCCGATGGGTGCATCCGCACGACGCAGTCCCTCGATCCGCTCCGCAAGCGTCAGGAGGCTCGTCTCGAGCCGCGCATCCTCAGGCAGATAGGCGCGCACTGTCACCGTATCCGTATCCTCGGCGCGCGGCAGATCGGTATAGTCCCAAAGCCCTGCGTCTATGTACTCATTTACAAGAGACGGATCGTCGATCTCCGTTCCGGCGGCTCCCAGTTCCATCAGGATATTCCCGATGAGATCCGCTCCCTCATGCGTCGTCACGACACTCACCCGTGCCCATCGCATTCCATCGCCCCCTACACCTATACAATTTCTCCCTGAATGAAAGTCATTATACATGCTAAAGATTGGAAATACGATAGAATTTTCAGTGTATCAGGTGGGGCTCGAAAAAAAGCCGCCGCACGAACGCGCAGCAGCTTTCTCTCTATGCAGATTCGATTAGAACTCTGTCTGCCAGAGTCCATGCAGGTTGCAGTGTTCGATCACGCGCACGGGGGCATCGCCGTCCATCAGACGGAACGTCACCTCGGGTGCGTCCGCTGCCGTGAGATCGACGCGCTGTACGCCCTTCTTCGTCACGAGGATGATGCACTCGATCAGATGCTCCGCGGTCATCGGATGCGCAACGGAACCAACCGTCACATGCACCTCGTTCTTCGCCGCATCATAGGTCGCCACGGGAACGTGCTTCTCCTTCGCCGCATCCACCGAGTTCGGCACAATCGCCTTCAGCGGATTGCCACAGCATGCGAGATCGAGTTCCTCGTCGCCATAGACCTCGACGATATGTTTCTTGCCTGCAAGATAAAATACTGACATAAATAACCCTCCTATTGCGGAAGCATTTGCTTCCCAGTCAAAATACACAGCAAAGTAATTGGAAGAAAGCGATTGAATTCACGTCGTCATACGCTTCTTCAAAATGTGGAGTGCGAAAAACATCATAGTCGTTATCTATTCTGTCTTTCACGAATAATAATTCTCCACAAAATTGTATTCTCCTTCTTTTCTCCCAAAAAAATTTTCAAAAAGAGGATTATTTTTTTCCTGCTGCATTCCCGTCGATGAAATCCTGCACGAGGTAGCGCGGGCGGCGCTTGACCTCGAGGTAGATCTTTGCGACGTATTCACCGATCACGCCGATGGAGAGGAGGATGAGGCCGCCCAGAAACCAGAGTGAGACGACGAGACTCGTCCAGCCGACGATGGTCTCCCCCACAAAATGTCGAACGATCGACCAGATGAGCATCAGTCCGCTGATGAATGAGATAAACATGCCCATCTGAGAAATCATGCGGATGGGGCGTGCCGAGAGCGAGGTCACGCCCTCCCACGCGAACGACGCCATGCGCCGCCACGGATATTTCGATTCACCCGCGAGGCGCTGTTTGCGCGTGTAGTAGACGATCTCGTGCGAGAGGCCGATCATGGGCACAATGCCGCGCAGGAAGAGGTTGACCTCGGGGTACTCCGCGAGCGCTGCAAGGGCTCGGCGATCCATCAGACGGAAGTCCGCGTGATTGAACACGATATCCGCGCCGAGTGCGCGCATGGCACGGTAGAAACTTTCTGCCGTAAAGCGCTTGAGAAAGGTATCCGAGGCGCGGTTCTCGCGCACGCCGTAGACGATGTTCGCCCCCGCAGCGTGTTTCTCGAGCATGAGATCAACCGCGTCGATATCGTCCTGCAGGTCGGCATCCATGCTGATGGTCACATCCGCATGCGGCAGCACGGTCATCAGTCCCGCGAGCAGGGCATTCTGATGCCCCTCGTTGTGCGCGAGATTGATGCCCGAAAAGAGCGGGCTGCGCTCCGTGCACCGACGGATCAGCTCCCACGTATTGTCACGGCTGCCGTCGTTGACGAAGGCAACGCGGCTCTTCTCGCTGACCCTGTCGCCATCGATCAGCTGCGCTAGCTTCGCTTCCAGTTTCCTTGCCGTATCGTCCAGCACTTCCTGCTCGTTGTAGCAAGGCACGACGAGATAGAGGACAGGTGCGCTCATTCTTTATCATCCTTAAAGATACAGAGACCGTCGCGTTCCTCGACAAGCTGCCATTTCTCCGCGCCGAGGTCTTTCATCATCTTGCGGTACATGGAGTCGCGCATGATGATGTATTTCGGACGCGCATCCGCGCGCAGGGCGGCAAGCGACTCCGCGTGGTTCGTGTCCGCCTCGATGCCGGGGATATCCGTGTAGAGCATGACGCCGGGGCGTAGCTGCTTGTCGATGTAGAGAACCCTCCCCTCCGCCTCGGCCGCTGCGTGGTAGTTCGCCGCATAGCGGAGCGCGACCTGCTTCACGCTGAAATGCCCCTCGATCGCAGGCATCATAAAGCCAAAGGCAATGACCATCGTCACCACACCAGCGAGGACGTGCAGCCACGCCGCGAGGATAAGATTACGCGATGCCGTAATGCTGTAGACAATCGCAGCACCGAGAACGAGCGTGATCGCTCCGAGCCAGAGGCCGCCCTCTGCGAGCGGCGCAAGGCTGTCCCCGCTCATGAGCCAGCCGAGGCCGAGCAGGAGGAACATGACGGCACTGCCGCCCGCCCATGCGAAATGCGTCTGCCGCCAATCATCGAGCATGCGCGCGAGGTTCCAGCCGATGACGGTGGAGAGCGCGGGGGTCAGCAGCAGCATATAGGAGACCTGCTTTGTCTGCGCGATGGAGAAAAACACGAGGACAAAGATCCACCAGACCTGGAAGAATGCAAGCGCCTGTGCCTCCTCACCGAAGCTCTTGCGGAAGGCATTCTTGACCGACTGCACGAGAATCCCCGTCCACGGGAAGAAGCCGAGAATCAGAACGGGCAGGTAGAACCACCAGTGCGCGCGCACAGGATGGAGCGGTGCAGTGAAGCGGCTGACATTGTGGAAGCCGATGAACTCATAGATGAACGCCATGCCGTGCACCTCATACATATAGAGATACCACGGCAGTCCCACGACGACGACGAGCAGCAGTCCGCGCAGGACGTGTATGCGAAAGAGCTGCTCGAGCTGACGTGTCACGAGCAGATAGAAGAACACAATCCCCGCCGGGAAGACCACGCCAATGGGCCCCTTCGTCATCACCGCCAGTCCGCAGGCAAGGTACATGAGCCAATAATGGCGGTGCATGAACGAAAAGAGCGCCGCCGTCATAAAGAAGAGCAGCGTGCTGTCGGTGACGGACGCCTTGCCCATATACATGAGGATGATGCTCGTCCCCATGACGATCCCCGACCAGAAGCCCGTGCGTGCACCGAAGATCCGTGCCGATGCGAGCGCCGTCATGAGGATGGAGCCAATCGCCATAAGTGCGGCGGGGATGCGCGCCGCAAGCTCGCTGAATCCGCCGAAGATCTTCAGCGACGCCACGACGAGCCAGTAGAAGATCGGCGGCTTGTCATACCAGAACTCATTGTAGATGCGCGGCGAGAGATAGTCGCCGAAGCGGATCATCTCCTTTGCCGTCTCCGCGTAGACCGGCTCATCGGGGTCGAGCAGCGCCGTCCCGCTGATCCCAAAGAGGATCTGAAAGGATATGAGGCCGAGCAGCACGAGATAGACCGGCCACGCAAGATTTTTCTCATCGTTCATGCAGATATGCACCTCACCATTTCACATGAAATTATCTGCATTGTACCATAGATTTTACACGGTGAAAACCTCCCGCAATAAAAGAGGCTGCCCGTGCGACAGCCCCTCTCTATGAAAGTGAGTCAATAAACCTCGATCGTCGCGCCCACCTTGACATCGTCCTTCGTGAACGGCACATCCCCATGCAGCATGATGCAGCCGGGACGCTCCGCCTCATCGCCTCCCTTGAACGAGAGCGTGCAGTGACCGAGCTCCTTCAGCGTATGAAGCGCCTCGTCGCCAATCGCTGTAATCGTAAACGCCTTGTCACAGACAATCATCGTATCCCCGACGACGGGATCCGCGTTGTAGTTCCCCGGCGTATGCAGGACGGAAAACGAGGCAAGCTCTGCCGGCGCATTGTTGTTGAAGATAATGACAAAGTTCGCATCCGGGTCGTCGAGGAAAAGAAGAGACTCATCGCCCCAACTCGTGATTTCACAGTAAAACTTCATGCTGCATCCTCCTGTCTCATGGAAATGCGCTGCGCCGGGATGTGGCGCAGCGGCATCCCCCTCTCCCATGTTTCCTACGGCGTCTGATAAAAGTTCACCGTCATTTCCCAATATTATCATACTATATCCTACACGATTAGTAAAGACTACGATATAAACGCCTAAACAAAGTTTGTCCCTGAATATATATTTGAACAGCACGTATATACGTGTTATAATTATTGCATGGAAGGGGGCACACGACGAGAGATAAAGACCTGCTCAAGCTGCTCCTTCAAAATGGATGGCAGATCGTTCACATAAACGGCAGTCATCATAAGCTGCGCAAGGGCAGCGCGACGGAGACCTTTCCCATTCACGGAAGAGATGTCCCGTCAGGACTCCTGAGCGCAATCCTAAAGAGAACGGGACTGAAATGATTGGAGGCTTCCATGCAATATATATATCCCGCTGTCATCCATGAAGATCCCGACGGACTCTGGGCGGAGTTCCCTGATCTGCCGGGCTGTCAGACATTCGCCGATACGATGGATGAGCTGCTTTCCAATGCGGCGGAAGCGCTTGCCTGCGAGCTGGTGGAGTCACTCTCACATGGTGATAAACTACCGCCGCCGCGTGCGATGCAGTCCATCGCGGTCAAAGAGCATTCCTACCCTACGCTGATCCGTGCGGACATCACCCCCGCAAAGGGAAGCCGCTCGGTCAAAAAGACATTGACAATCCCTGCGTGGCTAAACGAGCGCGCCCGTGCACAGGGAGTTAACTTCTCAAAAACCCTGCACGATGCGCTGTTAGAAAAAATCGGATAATTCACCAATACAAAACGCCCCGTGATTCGATATCGCGGGGCGTTTTCGTTTGATCTGCGGCGAATTACTTCAGTGCATAACCATTGTTATACATCTTGTCCTGCTCCTTGCGCACCTGATAGAGCTGGGTCGAGGTGTCGAGGTCGACCATGTCAAGGGTGAGGAGGGTGCCCTTCTTGACATCGCATTTCATGCGTGCGTTCTTGTTGACGAGGGGGTAGACGACGTAGCGATTTCGGTACGTCTCCTCTGCGGTTGCAATCGAGGCATAGGTGGTGTAGCCGCCGATGCCGTCGAGGCTCTCGCCCGCCCTGAGGTCACGCTTTGCGACGGTGATGCACTCGCTCACGGGGCCGTCCAATGGGATGATGGTCGGCTCGCCGTCGATGACGATCTTCGCCACGCTAAGCGGCGTCTCAAGGTTGCAGAGATGATAGGGGCGGTACAGCGTCCAGAGGGGGCCGTGCCCCATCTGGAGATAGTCCATCACATACGCGGCATCCTCATTCGGACTTGCAACGGTGATAAAGACCCCCGGCGCAATGCCGTTGACATACTCGACAACGCCGTGACGGTTCAGAATACCGCCATCCTCCTTGAGACGAAATGCTGCGTTGAGGTCGGCACAGCTATTCGCCGACGATCCGCTGACACCATGCCCGCCGATCACGTCGGGGACAAAGCCCGTGGCGTTCGACATCGCCGTCATCTCGACCATGGTCTTTGTGCCGTCCTTGAACGAGGTGAGCATGCGCGGGTTCATCTTGCGGCGCATCGCCTCCTCATACACGGTGTCGGGATTGCAGTCATAGTCGATCTTGTTGTTCTTGCCCTTGCCGATGACCCTGACATCCAGCCCGATTGCGCGTGCGAAGGAGTAGAGCTCCATGACCGCACCCGGCTCGTCGCCCGCAGAGCCCGTATAGATCACGCCGTTCTTATCGCCGAGCTTCTTGAGGTAGCTGCCGATGACGACATCCGTCTCGACATCCATCATGACGACGTGCTTCTTGTTGTTCATCGCGTCGATTGCAATCTTTACGCCGACTTCGGGCACGCCCGTCACATCGATGGCGACCTCGACGAGATTCGCGTGCGAAATGAACATGTCGTTCTCCGTTGCGACATATTTTCCCTGCTCCATAAAGCGGTTTGCCTCTTCGAGCGTCTTTGCAACGGCGATATTCTCGTCGCTGATGCCAGCATTATGGAACGCTTTTATCACCTTTTCAAGGGTATGATCTGCGACAATGGCGGGCATGATGCCCTTCATGAGTGCCATCTGCGCAACCAGACCGCGCCCCATCTGCCCTACGCCCACAATGCCCGTGCGGATGATCTTGCCCTCTTCCTCGCGCTTTGCAAGCTTTTTGTGCATATTCAGCATACGAAACTCCTTCCGCCCGCCCTTTGGCGAAACATCGACTTCATCTTTTCCAAAACTAGTATAACACCGCATTTCCATTCGTACAATATCGCTTTGCGTGAATGTCATAACAAAAAGAGGCACGTTTCCATTTGTAAAGAAACATGCCTCTTCGTATTTAGATTTGATCCGCAGAGCGAATGGGCTTACATCATGCCGCCCATACCGCCCATGCCAGGCGCACCTGCCGGCATCGGAGCCTCCGGCTCCGGCTTGTCGGTGACAAGCGTCTCGGTGGTGAGCACCATCGCTGCGATCGACGCCGCGTTCTGCAGTGCGGAGCGCGTGACCTTCGCAGGATCCACGATGCCCGCGCCGATCATATCGACATAGGTGTTCTCAAGCGCATTGAAGCCAACGCCGTCGCCCGCCTTCTTCACGCTGTCAACGACAACCGAGCCCTCGAGACCTGCGTTCTCCGCAATCTGGCGGACAGGAGCCTCGATCGCGCGCTTGACGATCTCAACGCCGACCTTCACATCGCCCTCTGCCTCGATCTTGTCGAGCGCGGGGAGGATGTCGATGAACGTCGTGCCGCCGCCGGCGACAATGCCCTCCTCGACGGCTGCGCGCGTTGCGTTGAGCGCATCCTCGACACGGTACTTCTTGTCCTTCATCTCGACTTCCGTCGCTGCACCGATCTCAACGACCGCCACGCCGCCGGAGAGCTTTGCGAGGCGCTCCTGGAGCTTCTCACGGTCGAAGTCGGACGTCGTGTCCGCGATCTGCTTCTTGAGCTGGTCGACGCGCGCCGCGATCTGGCTCTTGTCGCCCGCACCGTCGACAATCGTCGTCTCCTCCTTCGAGGAACGCACCTGACGTGCGCGGCCGAGATCGGCGAGCGTCACGCTGTCGAGCTTGCGACCGATCTCCTCACTGATGACCGTGCCGCCCGTGAGGATCGCAATGTCCTCGAGCATTGCCTTACGGCGGTCGCCGAAGCCCGGCGCCTTGACTGCGAGTGCCTTGAACGTGCCGCGCAGCTTGTTGACAACGATGGTCGCAAGCGCCTCGCCGTCGAGATCCTCAGCGATGATGACGATCTGCTTGCCCTGCTTGACGACCTGCTCGAGTACGGGCAGGATGTCAGCAACGGACGAGATCTTGCGATCCGTGATGAGTACGTACGGATCGTCCATGACGGCTTCCATCTTCTCCGTGTCCGTCACCATGTACGGGGAGATGTAGCCGCGATCGAACTGCATGCCCTCGACAACCGAGAGGTTCGTGTCCATGGACTTGGACTCCTCGACCGTAATGACGCCGTCCTTGCCAACCTTCTCCATCGCCTCTGCGATGAGGTCACCGACCTCGGTGTCGCCGGAGGAGATTGCCGCAACCTGTGCGATCTTCGCCTTCGTCTCGACCTTCTGCGCCTTGCTCTTGATCTCCTCGACGAGCGTCTTGACAGCCGTCTCGATGCCCTTCTTGACGATCATCGGGTTTGCGCCCGCAACGACGTTGCGCATGCCTTCCTGAATCATCGCCTGTGCGAGGAGTGTCGCCGTCGTCGTGCCGTCGCCCGCGATGTCGTTCGTCTTCGTCGCGACTTCCTTCACGAGCTGTGCGCCCATGTTCTCAAACGGATCCTCGAGCTCGATGTCGCGTGCAATCGTCACACCGTCATTCGTGATCGTCGGTGCACCGTACTTCTTGTCGAGGACGACGTTGCGTCCCTTGGGGCCGAGCGTAACCTTTACTGCGTTTGCAAGTGCATCCACACCGCGGCCAAGTGCGCGGCGTGCCTCTTCGTCAAACAGAATCTGCTTTGCCATTTATACTGCCTCCAAAGTTCTATTTATCTCGATTACAGAATCGCCAGAATATCGCTCTCACGAACGATGAGGTAATCCTTGTCGTCCACCTTGATCTCGGAGCCCGAGTACTTCGAGAAGACAACGCCGTCGCCGACCTTGACCTCCATCTCTGCACGCTGTCCGTTATCGAGCAGCTTGCCTGTGCCAACGGCAACGACCTTGCCCTTCTGCGGCTTTTCCTTCGCCGTGTCGGGGAGCACAATGCCGCTCGCCGTCGTGACATCGCTCTCCGCGACTTCAATGACAACACGTTCGCCCAGTGGCTTAATCATGGTATCTGCCTCCTAGTTTTCATAACAATCTTTTTAGTGTTAGCACTCTCATTTACTGAGTGCTAACTTACGTTGTCTATAGTAAAGGTTTTAAGTCAAAAAGTCAATAGGTTTTTATAAAAAAGTCAAAAAAACAACAAAGAGCCGCACGGGACTCTTTGTTGTTTGCTGCGAAACTTACTCTTTGAACGCCGCCACAAGGTTTTTGAGGCGCGCCGTTCCCTCCTTGAAGCTCCGGATCTTCATGAGGATGTTCTCGTACTCCGCCGCCATGCCGACGACCTTCTCCGCGATGCGCGTATTGCCCTCCGCCCCCTCGTGGGTCGCGTTGCGGATGCCCTCCATCGCCGCGTCCATCTCGCTGACGGA
>NZ_CP016201.1:1604180-1624694 GCF_001683335.1 Selenomonas sp. oral taxon 126 | reverse complement strand
TCAGAAGCTGCTGCGAGCGCGATGTTGTCGTCGCTGCGGTTTTTCGGAAGTACTCCGCATCCTCCTTGTATTGCACCGCCGTCTTGTCCATCAGGTCATAGTCACTGCGGATATTTTCGTCAATGAAGCTGAGCAGCTTGAACGTGCCGTCCGAGAGTGCCTGCACAGAGCCTGTGACCTGCCCCGTGAGCCCCTTGATCTTCTCCGCCGTGCCGCGCGACTGCTCGGCGAGCTTGCCGACCTCGCCCGCAACGACAGCAAAGCCACGCCCCTGCTCGCCCGCGCGCGCCGCCTCGATGCTCGCGTTCAGCGCGAGGAGGTTCGTCTGCTCGGCAATTTCGGAGATCTCGATGGTGAGCTGATCGATCTGCTCGACAACCTTTGCGGACTCGATCGCCTCAGCAACCGAGGACTTGGTTCCGCCGTAGACCTGCCCCGTATTCGTGCGCGACTGTGCCATGCTCGCCTGGAGGTCGGCGGCGCGCTGTGCAACCTCGCGCGTATATGCCTCGCTCTCCTCTGCCGCCGTCGCCGCGCCTTTAATCCCGTCGCTCAGACCCTCGCTGAGATGACGGACATTCGAAGTGGCGGCAGCCGTCTCCTCCATGCCTGCCGACATCTCCTCGGTGACAGCGGACATATCCTGCGTATCATTGTTCAGTTCGTGCAGCATCTGCTCGAGTTCGGCGACCATTGCGTCGGTCTGCTCCGCCTCCTCGTGCACCTGCTTCATAAAGCCCTGCATCTTGCCGAGCGCCTTTACAACGGTGCCGATCTCATCTGCACGCATGGAAAGCTCTGCGGGGATCTCACGCGAGAGATCGCCCGCCGCGACAGCGCTCAGGTGGTCGATGGAGGCAGCGAGCGGATCGGAGATATTGTCTGCAATGCATCGCGAGACGAGGATGCCGAACGCGACTGCCACGAGCAGAATGATGACAAAGCTGTAAACCGTACGCTCATAGCGTGCATTGTTCGCCTCAAAGACCTGCTTGCCCTGAAACACGTTGTCCGGTGTAAGCACCGCCATATTGCTTGAAATGACGGTGAGGGAGGCGAGGTTGTCAAAGATGGCGACGCGATCCGCAGGCGTCGTGCCCATATTGTTGATTGCGCCGACTTTATCTACTGCGACGCTCAGATTCTTTTCGAGTTCCGCAATCGTCGTCTGCGCCCGCTCGCTCGTGTCAATCTTCTTGAGCTCCTCCATATCGTGACGGATGCCGTCCAGATTGCCGAGTACGTCATCCACGAGGATCTTGCGGTTGTCCGCCGTAAAGCCCTCCTGCAGGATGTAGGGCAGATTGACGCTGATCTTACGCAGGCGATTGTTTGCATCGTTCAGGTACTGAGTGGTCATGAGGTTGTGATGGTACATCTCGTCGAGTGACTGCTTTGCCTGATAGTTCGCGTAGATGCCGACCGCCGCAACGATGACGAGCGCCACAAGGAGGAAGACGGAGAGGATGAATACCTTTGTCCGCACCGCGTAGTCCTTCATCGCATCTGCCGAGATGAATGGAATGTTCATAGCGCCCTCCTCACTTTGCCTGCGCGATATTGTCGGCTGTTATGGATGTAAAGGGAATCGCGAGATCACCCGAGGGTGGACTGCCCTTTAGGAATCCCTCGGCGAGCGTGAGAGCACCCTCGCCCTGCGCCTTGGCATCCTGCTTGATGGTCTGCGCCATCTCACCCGCCTCGACAGCGGCAAGTCCCGAGGGCGTTGCATCAACGCCCGAGACGAGGCAGCCCTTGAGGCGGTTCGCCCCCTTGAGCGCCGCAATCGCGCCGAGCGCCATCTCATCGTTGCCCGCAACAACGCCGTTGATCTCGGGGAACATATTCATCCAGAGCGTCATGGTCTTCAGCGCCTCCGCCTTGCTCCAGCCCGCATCCACAAACGAAAGCAGCTGAATATCGGGGCGCTTGTCAAGGCACGCCGCCTTGAACCCCTCCCAGCGTCCGACCGCACTGCCCTGCGTCGCATCGCCCTGGAGGTAGACAATCTTTGCATTCGGCGGCAGATGCGCCGCCATATACTCACCCTGCATGCGCCCCGCCTCTTTGTCGTCTGAGTAGGCGCGCAGAACCACACCGCCCGTCACGCTACGATTCACAGTGATGACAGGGATACCCGCATCATTTGCCTTTTCGATGGTCTTCACGATGCTCGACCCGTCCGCCGCGAGCAGGACAATCGCCCCCGCACCGCTGCTGATGGCCTCGTTCAGCTGGTCGATCTGCATATTGCCGTCATTCTTCGCGTCGAGGAATTCGACCTCGATGCCGTCCGCCTTCGCCTTATTTGCAAACGCATCCTTGATCTGCGCGCAGAAACCGTCGCTGTCATCGTAGTTCGCATAGACAACGCGATCCGAACTCGCGCCCGTCAGCCCGCAGCCCGCAAGCCCCAGACAGGCAGCCGGCACGAGCAGAAGCCCCCATTTCCTCAGATTCATGACATCCTCTCCTACATAGTATAGAATACAAATTGGCGGAGCAGCTGCACAGCCCCTAACTACATCTGTTTTACAGGTACGGGACCGCGTGAAAGCGCGATTGCCCCCGTCCGCGCGATCTCGATAATGCCGTAGTCGGAGAGCAGCTCCGAGAGGGCATCGATCTTCTTCGCGTCGCCCGTCAGCTCGACGACAACATTCTCCACACCGACATCCACAATGCGCGCGCGGAAAATGTTCACCACGTCGATAATCTCCGCGCGGTTCTCCTTTGTTGCATGCACCTTGATGAGGACGAGTTCGCGCGTGATGGAGTCGAACTGCGTGAGATTGACGATCTTCACCACGTCAATGAGCTTCGAAAGCTGTGTGACGACCTGCCGCAGTTCGTTCTCCGAGGCGACGGAGACGACGATGTTGATGCGCGTGACATCCGCCTCCTCCGTATAGCCGGCGGAGATGCTCTCGATGTTGAACGCACGGCGGCTGATGAGTCCCGCGATATGCGTGAGGACGCCGGGCTTGTTGTCGACAAGCACGGCAAGCAAATACTTATCCATTTATCTCCCCCCCAGCACCATCTGATCGAGCCGCTTGCCGCCCGGTACCATCGGCACGACATCCGCCTCCTCAGGCACGATGACATCGATGAGGCGTGCGCCCTTCTCACGCAGCACACGCGGCAACACCTCGTCAAACGCCTCCCGCGTCTCAATGCGGCAGGCGGCAACACCCATCGCCTCGGCGAGCTTTACAAAATCCGTCTTGCCCTTCAGCTCTGAGGCAGAGTAATGGTGACTGTAGAAGAGGCGCTGCCACTGCCCGACCATGCCGAGGATAGAGTTGTGCACAATGACGATCTTCACGTCGATATCGTTGTCCGCCATCGTGGCGAGCTCCTGACAGTTCATCATGATGCTACCGTCGCCCGTGATGAGGACGACCTCGCGCTCGGGACAGGCGAGTTTCGCACCGATCGCTGCAGGCAGACCGTAACCCATCGTGCCGAGTCCGCCCGAGGTGAGGAAACGGCGCGGCTCGTGGCAGTCGAAGAACTGTGCCGCCCACATCTGATGCTGCCCCACATCCGTCACACAAATCGCATCCGCATCGACGAGTTCGCGCACGCGGCTGATGAGCTCCTCGGGGCGGATGTCCTCCGATGCCTTCCACCCAAGCGGATGCGCGCGCTCCATTGAGAGCACCTCGCCGCGCCACGGACGGAACTTCACCGCAAGATCTTCCTGCACTGCACGCACAGCATCCACGAATGTGGGGAGCGTCTCGCGCAGATCACCGATGACAGGAATGTCCGCGCGCACATTTTTGTTCAGCTCGGCGGGATCAATATCGAAGTGTATGATCCGCGCCTTCGGCGCAAACGCCGCCGTGTTCCCCGTCACGCGGTCGCTGAAGCGCGTGCCGAGCGCAAGCAGGAGGTCGCACTCCTGAATCGCCATGTTCGAGGCATAGGCACCGTGCATCCCCGCCATGCCCGTATAGCCCTCGGTCTCTGCCGCAACGCCGCCGATGCCCATGAGTGTCGCAACGGAGGGCATCCCCGTGAGCGCGATGAGCTCGCGCACGCAGTCCGACGTATCCGAGAGCACAACGCCGCCGCCCACGAAGAGGAGCGGCTGACGTGCCGCAGCAAGTGCCTCCGCTGCCGCGCGCACCGCCTCCATATCAAAGGGGACGTCTCCTGTATAGCCGTGCAACTCCACATTTGTAGGATATGCGTAGTCAATCGGCGCATCGAATACATCCTTTGCCACGTCAATGACGACGACACCGGGGCGACCCGTACGCGCGATATAGAACGCCTCCTTCACCACGCGCGGAATGTCGTTCACATCTTTTACGAGATAGTTGTGCTTGGTGATTGGCGTCGTAATGCCGACAATGTCCGCCTCCTGGAACGAATCCTTTCCGATGTACGGATTCGCCACCTGCCCCGTGATGCATACCATCGGCACGGAATCCATATGCGCTGTCGCGATGCCCGTCACGAGATTCGTCGCGCCGGGCCCCGAGGTCGCAAAGGCGACGCCAACCTTGCCCGAAGCTCTCGCATAGCCGTCCGCCGCATGCGCCGCGCCCTGCTCGTGGCGCGTGAGGACATGCGGGAACTTCATCTTATATACTTCATCGTAAAGCGTGAGGACGGCACCGCCCGGATAGCCGAACACGACCTCCACTCCCTCCGCCCTCAGACTCTCCAAAAGAGCGCGTGCACCATTCATCAGCAATAGAACCCCTCCTAAATATGGATTTCCCCCATGATAATACAATTTCATTATAGGACTTTCCTGAAGATTTTACAAGCGAATTGCCCTTGCAGTCAATCATTCAAAAAAGACGCCTCTCGTGAAGCGTCTTTTTAAACGAAATATTTTCGCAAATCTGTCCTCACATATGTTCGCTTGCCAGAACAAAGGCATAGATGCGCCCTGCCCCCGCATGTTTTAGCGTACGCGCGCACTCCACGAGCGTCGCCCCTGTCGTCATGATATCGTCCACGAGCAGGATGTCCGCACCCGTCACATCCGTGCCATCCGAGACAGCAAATGCGCCGCGCAGTTCACGCCTCCGTTCCTCACGCGTATGCTCGTAGAGCGGCGCTGTCTCGCGCGTGCGAACGAGGAGCGGGGCGACGGGGATCTCATGCGTCCTAAGCCACGGTGCGAAGATCTCCTCCGCCTGATTAAAGCCGCGCGTCTTCCTCCGCTCCGGCGCAAGGGGCACGGGTACGGCGACAAGCGGACGCGGCAGATCATGAAGGACTTTCTCGCCCGCCACGAGGAGTGTGTGCAGTGCCGGGAGCGCCGCGCGTTTCTTCTGATATTTCAGCGCACGCAGGAGATCGCGTACCGCCGCGCGATATCGGGCAAATGCCCAGATACCGTCGAGATCTGCCATCATTTCCGCCGTTCGTACAAGCGCATGCGGCGTACTGAGACGACGCAGACAGGGCGCACAAAAATCCCCCCTGCGCTCGACATAGGCGGAGCAGTTCGGACAGCGCGGCGGGAAAATAAAGTTGAGGAATATTGAAAACAAATTTATTTCTCCAATCATTCCATTAAAATGGTTGCATAACGCCCTTGTTTATGGTATGATAAACACAAGAAAGAGATATATCTCCTAGAAACGTGAATGGTTGAGGAAAGGAGAATGTCTATTGACACATTTCATCCAACGTGGTGACCATGCCCCCTGATGGGAATGCATCTTTGAAGAAGACGCGAGGCAGCGCAGGGCGTTGACCTCATATGGCATTGCGTCAGCAAGGAGTGGCTTCCGCGTCGTCGACCCCACCGTTTGGGGTATGACAGTTTCTCTGTACGATTCGTTTTTCGAAAACCAAGCGCGCAAATTTGGATGATATTGAGATCTCCAAAACGGTTTCAGCTGAACGTACAATACACAGTCGCGTGAGCATGCGGTTCACGCGAGCCCGTACAACTGAATAAGGACGTGTTTAACTTTTATGTTTGTTGCTATATAACCGGCAGCTTGCTCGAAATAGAGCGGCTGTCGGTTTTTTATTTGCGTAACTAAGCGTTTGCGTGGAGTTCGCACGGTGGCAGTACGTAACATTTATCATAGTGCGAAGATCAAACAAATACGATATCTCCGCCGCTTGCCTTGCGCAGACGGTTCATAATGGCAGTCCCCAGCCCGACCGCCGCAGTTCCCTCGGCGAGGAGGGAGGTCACGGGTATGTCGTCAAAATGGCGGAGCGCGTCGTAGAGACAGGACGCAAGAGCACTGTGATTGCCACGCGCCCCGCAGTGATATGTGTAGTCTGCATGGATGATGTCGGAGAGTGCCATAATCGTCTCGTTGCTTGCAATGAGCGCAGGAATCTCGCCCGCAGCCGTCCGCCGCAGGAACTCCTCGCGCAGCGCTGCAGTGACATCAGCCCCCGCGCCCACGTAGACAGTGAGAGGGACGCGCGGCGCGTAGTGTGTGTACTTCATGCCGGGGGCGCGCGGTGCCGCATCCTCTGCCGTAAGTGCCGCATCCATACACACCTCGATGTGCGGTAGTTCCGCCGCAATCATCTCGCGTGTGACAGCACCGGGGCGCAGAATGGTGACAACGCCCTCCTCCGTACAGTCGACAATCGTGGACTCCACCCCTAGGCGGCAGCTGCCGCCGTCGAGGATGAGCGGGATACGCCCCGCCATATCCGCATAGACCATCGCCGCCGTCGTTGGACTCGGACGCCCCGAGGTATTTGCGGACGGCGCGGCAATCGGCACACCTGCGGCACGAATCAGACGGCGCGCCGTGTCGTGGTCGGGACAGCGCACGCCGACGGTCGAGAGCCCACCCGTCACGATATCGGGGATGTGCGCGGCTTTCGGCAGAATGACAGTGAGAGGGCCGGGGGCAAATGCCGTAAGGAGATGCGCTGCAAGCGGCGGCACATCTGCAGCAACATCGTACGCCATCGCAAGATCGGCGATATGGAGGATGAGCGGATTGTCGGAGGGACGCCCCTTCGCCTCATAGATCCGTGCACACGCCGCCGCATCCAGTCCGTTTGCACCGAGTCCGTAGACCGTCTCCGTTGGAAACGCGACGAGCCCGCCTCTCTGAATCAACGCGGCGGCACGCTCAAAATCGGCGTCCGAGGCGGGGCGCAGTATCTTCGTATCCATTGTATCCTCCCTACTCCGTATACCCCACCACAACGCGCTCAATCCCCGCGAGATCCTTCAAAATCTCCGTCCGCACAATGCGCGGATGCGCCATCGCAAGTGCCGCAACGGCAGCCGCCTCATCAATCCCAACCTCGACGGCGATTGCACCGCCCTCTTTCAAGAGAGCAGGCGCATCTGCCATCAGACGGCGGTAGATATTCAGCCCATCCGTGCCGCCGTCGAGTGCAAGATGCGGCTCATAGCTGCGCACCTCGGGCATGAGTGTCGCAATATCCGCCGTCGGGATATACGGCGGATTCGAGAGAATCACGTCATAGCTGTGCCCCGCGAGCGGCGCAGTGAGATCGCCCACATGCACCTCGATGCGTTCCGCAAGACCGAGCCGCTCCGCATTCTCCCGCGCAACCTCTGCCGCAGCAGGAGAGATGTCCACGGCATCCACGCGCGTCCCCTCCGTATAGTGAAGGACGGAGAGCGCAATCGCCCCCGTCCCCGTCCCAATGTCCGCGACAGAGTGCTCGTCGCCCCCTTCTGCCGCGCGCGCGCGCAGAAAGTCCACGGCGCACTGCACGAGCAGCTCCGTATCGGGGCGCGGGATGAGCGTATCGCGCGTCACGTGAAAATCCAGCCCCATAAATTCTCGCGTGCCGAGTACATAGGCGAGCGGAACATGCGCCGCCCGCTCCTTTACGTGCGTGCGATAACGGGCAAGCTCCGCAGGTTCGAGAGGCTCATCGAAATGCACATAGAGGTACATCCGATCCTTGCCGAGCACGGCGCCGAGCAAGATCTCCGCATCAAGGCGCGGATTCTCGATGCCGTGCTCACGAAAGAAATCCGTCGTCCATGCGAGGAGCCGCGCAATCGTCCAAACAGTATCCGCCATCAGTTCACCTGTTTCAGCCGCTCTGCCTGATCCGCCGTGATGAGCCCCGCGAGGATTTCGTCCAGCTCGCCGTCGAGTACGGCGTCGATCTTGTAGAGGGTCAGCCCGATCCGATGGTCGGTCACGCGCCCCTGCGGGAAATTATACGTGCGGATGCGCTCGCTGCGGTCGCCCGAGCCGACCTGACTGCGCCGATCTGCTGCGACGGCGTCCGCCTGCTCCTGCTGTGCGCGGTCATAGAGACGCGCGCGCAGCACCTTCATCGCCTTCTCACGGTTCTTGAGCTGCGACTTCTCATCCTGACACTGCACGACAATCCCCGTCGGGATGTGCGTGATGCGGATCGCCGTCTCCGTACGGTTGACATACTGCCCGCCCGCACCCGAGGCACAGTAGGTATCGATACGCAGATCGTTGGCGTCGATCGTAACCTCGACCTCCTCCGCCTCGGGCAGGACGGCAACCGTGACAGCAGAGGTGTGGATACGCCCGCCCGACTCCGTGACGGGGATGCGCTGCACGCGATGTGTTCCGCTCTCGTATTTCAAACGGCTGTATGCCCCGACGCCGTTCACGAGAAACGAAATTTCCTTAAAGCCGCCGATCTCCGTTGGATTGCTGCTGAGAATCTCCGTCCGCCACCCCTGTCGCTCGGCATAACGCGCGTACATGCGAAAGAGACTCGCAGCAAAGAGCGCCGCCTCCTCGCCCCCGACACCGCCGCGAATCTCGACGATGACATTCTTGTCGTCGTTTGGGTCGCGCGGCAGGAGGAGGATCGGCAGCTGCTCGGCGAGTTCGTCACGCCGTACCTCCGCTTCGGCAATCTCCTCTGTGAGCATCTCCTTCATCTCGGAATCTGCCTCGGCGAGCATCTCGCGATCCTCTTCGATGGTCGCGAGCGCCGCCCGATACGCGTCGTACGCCTCCACAATCGGCGTGAGCGCCGCGTGCTCGCGCGTATACCGCTGCCACTTCGCCATATCTGCCATCACGTCGGGGTCGCTCAGGAGAGCCTCGAGCTCATGATATTTGTCCGCAACGGCGTTCAGTTTGCTTAACACGTTACTTCCTTTCGGTAGTTCCCACTGCCTTCGGGGATGTCTTCGGGCGGCAACACTGCCTTGAGCGACTCGATCGCAACCTCGACCATCTCGTCGGCGGGCGGGCGTGTCGTCAGATATTGCAGCCACAGCCCCGGCGTAATCAAAATGTGAACAATGCGGTTCTCGCTGCGCCCCGCAAAGCGGATGATCTCATAGGAGACACCAGCAACCACGGGCAGGACAGCGAGACGGCTCAGGATGCGCAGCCAGAGGTCGGGCCAGCCGAAGAACACGTGAAAGACGATGGCAACGACCATGACAATGAGGAGAAAGTTCGTCCCGCAACGCGGGTGCAGACGCGGGAATTTCTGCACGTTCTCCACGGTCAGTGCCTCGCCCGCCTCGTAGCAGTGGATCGTCTTGTGCTCCGCGCCGTGGTACTGGAAGACACGGCGAATCCCCCCCATAAAGGAGATCCCCCAGATGTAGAACAGGAAGACCGCAAGGCGGATGCCGCCCTCGATGAGGTTGAACACGACGGGATCGTCCGTATACGCAGCCGCGAGATGTGCCGCGCCCGTCGGGATGACGATGAAGAGCACGCTCGCGAGGACGAGCGCAAAGAGGATCGTCATGGCGACCTCCTTCTTCGTCATCTGCTCCTCCTCCTCGCCCGCCGCCTGTGCGGAGAACGAGAGTGCGCGCATGCCGATGACGAGGGATTCCACCATGATGACGGAGCCGCGGATAAGCGGCAGATTGAGTACGGGGTAGCGGTCGCGGATCGAGGTGACGGGATGCGTCTCTACCTCGATGGTTCCATTCGGAAGGCGCACGGCGGTCGCGGTCTTTGCCGCGTCGCGCATCATGACCCCCTCAATGACCGCCTGTCCGCCGACCGCAAGATCAGTAATTTTCTTTGGCATAGTTTTCCTTGCTATTCGCTATATATATGGTGTAAGCCCCACGCGATCACTTGCTCCACTAGGGTTCGCTTAGGGGCATTACACCATAAAGAAATACATCATTGTTCTTAGGAAGTATCAAAAAAGAGACTATCACACGATCTCTCGTGCAATAGCCCCTCCCTGTTGTCGTGCAGTAAACAGGCAAGGCGCACAGCACCTCACCATGGTCACTACTTCCGTGCATAGCGCTTCTGGAACTTCTCGATGCGCCCGCCCGCCTGAACGTCACGCTGACGCCCCGTGAAGAACGGATGGCACTTCGAGCAGACATCAATACGCAGATCCTGCTTCGTCGAGCCCGTCGTGAACGTATTGCCGCAGCCGCACGTCACCGTCGCCTCGAAGAACTCGGGATGAATGCCCTCTTTCATGTAAATACACCTCGTTTCTTTTGCCGGATACAAGCGCACTTGTGTGCGCTTGGTTGAACTCGGCGTGTCTTGCCGAGAACGAGTCATGGAAACAAACGCCCTGCGTTCATTACCGCGCAAGTATAGCACAAAACAGCGCGGTGTGCAAGTAGTTCGGCAGCCTTCACTCCATCTTGCTGAGAATGATACGCGAGACGCGCGTCCCGAAGAAGAAATTCCAGATCCACTTGACAGAGACCGTGAAATCCGAATATTTTCCCGCAAGGCGAATGAGGTGGACGAACATCCATGCGAACCAGGCGAAGAACCCCTTTGCCTTCATCGTGAAGCCAAGTAGGGGCATGGGGCCGTTCATGACCGCCTCGCCCTTGCCGATCGTCGCCATTGCACCGAGATCCTTGTAGACAAATTTGCCAAGCTGATCGGGGGTCTTACCTGCAATCAGCGCCATGATATTCTCTTTGACCTGCATGGCCTCCTGAGTCGCCACAGGCGCAACCGTCGGGAGCGGACGCTCGAGTCCTCCGTGCTGGAAGTTCGCGCAGTCGCCGATGGCAAAGACGCAGTCGCTGCCGGGCACGAGGAGATTTTCCTCCACAATGATGCGCCCCGCGCGATCCACCTTGCTGCCACAGTCCTTGATGAAATCCTGTGCGCGCACGCCTGCCGCCCAGATGACCGTCTTGGTCGGGACAACCTCGCCGTTGTTCAGCTTCAGATCGTTCCCGTCGTACTCCGTGACCGCCGTATTGAGGCGTACGTCGACGCCCTTTTTGCGGAGCACGTCGATCGTATACTGCTGCAGATCGGGCGGCACCATCGGCAGGACGGAGCCCATCGCCTCGAGGAGGGTGACATGAACCTCGTCAAAGTTGATCGAATGGAACTCCTTCTTAAAAATCTGGATGAGCTCCATCAGCGCACCCGCCATTTCGATGCCCGTCGCACCGCCGCCGACAATGACAAAGTTGAGGTGACGCCGCCGTTCCTCTGTCAGGGAGGGAGATGTCTTCTTGGAGGCACGTTCAAACTCATGGATGATATGGCTGCGCAGGGTCATCGCTTCCTGTAGGGTCTTCATGGCGTAGGAATTGCGTGCAACGCTCTCGTTGCCGAAAAAATTAGTCGTTGCACCCGCCGCGAGCACGAGGTAGTCATACGCGATCTCGCCGTGATTTGTCATGAGTACGCGGCGCTCCTGATCGACGCCCGTCGCCTTGCCGAGAAAGAACTCCACATTCTTGTAATTCTTAAAAAACTCACGCGTCGGATAGGCAATCTCTCCCGCCGACAGCACAGCCGTACTCACCTGATAGAGGAGTGGTTGGAAGAGATGATAGTTGTGCCGATCCACCAGCGTGATCCGCACATTTTCCTTCGCGAGTTCCTTTGCGAGACGCACGCCGCCGAATCCGGCACCGACGATGACAACATGCTTCTGATCTGCCATAATGACCCCACTCCTTGTTGTATAGTGAAAAAAATCACATAGTCGGATATTTTTTTACTATGAGAACTGTCCTATGAGTATCTTTCCCCTCATGCGCTACATCATACCACGTTTTCCAGGAAATTCAATAGGATTTTTTTCACGGAAGGAGATTATTTACACTGTATACAAGAACGCCCATACGGGATTGTTTGCATAACATTTCACATAACAGATGATTCGTGCAAGATCTGCTTCTTCGCCTGCCGCATGCGCTGCTCGATGATGCGCAGGCGGATCATGAGCATGACTGCGCCGACGATGATGCCGCCGTTCAGCCCCACCCAGTAGCCGAAGGGACCAAGCTCCGTCCAGCCCGCGAGCACGTAGCCGCTCGGCAGACCGATGCCCCAGAACGAGAGCACGGCGAGCCAGAACGTGACCGTGACATCCTTGTAGCCGCGCAGTGCCCCCTGCAGGGGTGCGTTCACGCAGTCACAGAACTGCATGACGAGCGCATAGAGGAGGAAGACACGCAGGAGCTCCTGCACCTCGGGATTCGTCGTATAGAGCGCCGCCACGAAGTCGCGCATCGCCGCAAGTGCGAGCGCAATCATGCCGACAAAGACGAGCGTAAGGACACGGCTGAGACGGATATAGGCGCGCGCGCCGTTCTCGCGGGCGCCGCCGACCTCGAAGCCGACGAGGATCGTGATCGCCATCGAGACCGAGAGTGGCAGCATATAGACAATTGTGGTGAAGTTCATCGCCGCCTGATGCGCGGCGAGCACGGTCGTCCCGTACGCCGCCATGAGCAGCCCGACCGCACCGAAGATGCTCTGTTCGCAGAACACGGTCAGTCCGATCGGGACACATATCTTGAGCAGTGCCCACCAGTCGCCGAGGATCGGACGCGGCAGACGCGCAAGCACATAATAGCCGGCGAACTGCCTGATCCGGAGAACGGCGAGTATATTCAGCACCAAAAAGACGCAGTAACTCAGCGCCGCACCAAGTCCCGCGCCCGCCCCGCCAAAGGCAGGGACGCCAAACGCACCGTACATAAAGATATAGTTGAGTACGACGTTGATTGGAATCGTCGTCATCGTGATATACATGGTGAGGCGCGTCCGCCCGTGCGCGTCGATGAAGTTGCGCAGCACGCTTGCGGGCGCAATGGGGATGATGCCGAGCGCAATATAGGAGAGATAGTCCATCGTGATCTGCTCGACCACAGGCTCGAGTGCGAGCGCGTGCACGAGCGCCGGAACGGTCAGCACGCCGCATACGAGCAGGAGTATAGCAAGAAGCGTCGACCAGTAGAAACTCTGCTGGACGACGCGCCGAATTGCAAGCGTTTGCCGCGCGCCGTAATGCTGTGCGATCACGGGCGTCAGACCCGAGACGAGCCCGACAAAAGCGCCAAACACGGGGAAGAAGATGCTTGCCCCGACGGCAACGCCCGCCAGATCCTCCTTGCTGATATGTCCCGCCATAACCGTATTAAAGAAGCCGGGCGCCATGAGGGAGATCTGCGTGATGAGAATCGGGAGCAGCACGATGAAGAACTGGCGCGCACGCGCGGGGTATCCGTGAACTTCCTGCAAGATTCCCCTCCCCCTCTTCTAAATATCACCCAAAGTAATCGGCAATGCCGTCCGCAATGCCCTGCGCGATTTTTTTGACACCCTCGGCACTATTCATCATCTTTTCCTCATCGGGATTCGAGATGAAGGAGATCTCCACGAGAATTGCGGGCATGTCCGTATGTTTTACAACGTAGAAATTGCACGTCTGTGTCCCTCGGTCAATCGTCCCGATGGAGTCGATGAGCGCCGTGCGCACGCAGTCAGCAAGGCGCTTGGACTGCTTTGTGCCCTGCGTGTAGTAATACGCGGTCGTCCCCTTCACCTCGCGGTTCGTAAATGCGTCCGCATGGATGGAGAGGAAGATGTCCGCCTTTGCCTTATTGGCGACATCGCAGCGTGCCTGAAGCTCCTCGACCGATGTCGCACTCGCGCCCTTCTCGGAGACCTCCGTATCCCCTGTACGCGTGAGGATGACCGTTGCACCCTCCGCCTCAAGGAGGCGCTTGAGCTCGCGGCTGACACGCAGGGTCACAGACTTCTCCATGATGCCCGTCGGTCCGATCGCCCCCGAGTCGCTGCCGCCGTGTCCGGGATCGATAGTGATTTTCCGTCCCTTTAGCCCAGTGATGGCATCCAGATCGCGGTCAATCTGATCCTTGGCACGCGCGTCCTGCTCTTCCTCCTCCTCTTCATCCTCATCCGCCTCAGACGGGAGGGAGGGGATGACTGCAGGCTCAGTATCACGCGGCGGTTTCGTCACATTTCCGGCGGGTGAGCCACCAAAATCCATAACAATGCGCGGTTTTCCGGAGTCGAGGGAAAAGACCTTATAGTCCCCCTTTCCCACCGAGGTCTCCACCACGATGCGCACCGTCGTCGCGTCGAACTGTGCCACACGCACGCCTGAGACGAACGGCGAATCCACCGCCGTATTCTTCTTCGCCTCGGGCGCAATCCACGCATTCTGCACATCCACAACGATGCGTGTTGGATTTGCAAGCACGCTCTGCTGATAGGAGACAGGACGATCCGAGTCGATGACAATGCGAACATTCCCATCGGTCTTTCCGATCCGCACCCCCGTAATCTTTGCCATCTCCTTTGCGCGGTCACTAAATGCCGCCTCCGCAGAATGTGCGGCAAAGGTGATGCCAAGAACAGAGACAAGCACGACAGCAACCAGTAAAAATATGCGGCGCAAATGTATCCCCCCAAACAATAAACGGATAAAAACCTGCGAAACAGCCTCCCGGCTCCTTCGCAGGTTCTCTCTATCCTGTGCTCTGTCTCCCCTATTGCTGCGGCGCAGCCTCTTCCCCCTGTTCTATGCCGGGTACTTGCGCTGCAGCTGCATTGCGTGCATTCCGCGTGCGCTGCGGCACGCCCTCATAGATGATCTGTGTAATCTGGGCAGCGCGCTCAGGCTCGAATGCTGCCATGACCTTTGCTGCATTTCCCTCGTCCATGCGCTGAAGGATGGCAATGCAGAGGTCAATGTCCAAACTCTCCATGACCTTTGCAGCATCTGCCGCCTTCATGTCGTTATAGAGGCGCGCAAGCTTTGTTACGCGCTTCTTCTCCGCTGCCTCGCGCTCCTTCTGCTGCTTTTCAATCTCCTCTTTCGTGATCTTCACATTCTCAGGAGCCTTCTTCGGTGCCGCCGCAGCGGATGCCGGAGTGCCCGCTGATGCGGGAGGTGACGACGCCGTCTCGGCTGCATTGTGCTGCTCTCCCGCCGGCGGAACAAAGTACTCGCCGACGACGGGAAGCTCGTGGAGCCCATACTGCTCATTGAGCGCCTGCGTGTCAAAGAGACGGAGATAGACGCCGAGCGCAAAACCTCCCGCAATCAACACGAGGAGTAAGATCAGTATGAATAGGATCTTCAATTTCTTCCACATGGAATTCCCTGCCCTCTTTCTCTTCCCCTGTCAGTGCCCAATGCGTTCAGTGATAGATATCCAGAACACTCGTCACGTAGTTCTGCGTCTCTGCATACGGAGGAACGCCGCCGTATGCCTTCACTGCATCCGGTCCCGCATTGTAGGCGGCAACCGCCTTCTTCACATCGCCGTCAAAGGTGTCGAGCATCTCGCGCAGGTACTTCGCGCCGCCTTCGACATTGCTCTTCATATCGTAGGGATTGACACCAAGCCCTGCTGCCGTCTCCGGCATCAGCTGCATGATGCCAACCGCACCTGCAGATGAAACGGCATTTTGATCACCACCGGACTCGACCTCTGCAACGGCAGAGACAAGCTTCGGGTCGACGGCATATTTCGCGGCCGCCGTGTGAATCATGCGCGCAAGATCGGGATTCGCAAGACCTTCCTGTGCGACCCCCACTGACTGATGTGCTGCGTTTGTCTCCTGCACGCGCTGCGTGGCATTCGCCTTTCCTGCCGCAGACGCTGTATTCTTATCGATCTCCCGCTGCAGCTTGGCGGCAAAATCCATACCCGGAAGCTGCTGATTCTGAAGGGAGAACTGCCCCTCAATCTCCGCAATGCGCGCCTGTATCTGCTGGACGCCCGAAAGATCCATCATACTGCTTCCTCCAATTCCCTATTCCGCATGGTCAGCTGCAGGCCGATCTCGTCGAGCATCTTCTGCTCCTCCTGCAAGACCTCCGCCTTGTATTCCGCAAGGCGCTTTTCCTTCAGTTTCTCAATGCTCTTGAGGGCACTCATCTGCTCCATCAGAACCTTGAGGCGCTTCTGCCGCTCGGCACTCGCCTGCAGGATCACCTGCTGCTGATCCTCAATCTGCTGTCGCTTCCATCCAAAGAAGCGGTTGAAGCTCATGAGCGTACCGATCTTGATGCGTGTCCCCTCTCGTGAGAGTCTCTCGTAGTCCCGCTGCCCTTGGTGCATCTCCTCGAGCAGGCGCCGCTGATAGGCACGCGCATCCTCAAGGCGGCGCACGGCTTCGGCGAAGGCAACCTCTGCCTCCTCCTTCTTCATGCGCGTCACCTTGAGCAGGGTCTCAAGCTGAAATCGAAATTTTTTCATGCGCTTTCCTCAGCGGTCGGCGCAGCCTTGCCCACTGCTGTGAGCAGCTGCTTCTCCGTCTCCTCATAGGAAGTCACTTCGTAGATGTCCTGACAGAGGAAGTCGTTGATGCCGTCAATCCGCTGAATCGCTGCGTCAATCTTCGGACTCGAGCCCTTGACATACGCCCCAATGTGGATGAGATCCTCTGCCTCGGCATAGACCGCCATAAGCTGTCGCATCTCCTGCGCCGCCTCGAGATGGCTCTTGTCCACGACCTCGTACATAACGCGGCTGACGCTGCCGAGCACATCGATCGCGGGGAAGTGGTTCTGTGCCGCAATCCGGCGCGAGAGCACGATGTGCCCGTCGAGGATGGAGCGCACGGCATCCGCAATCGGCTCATTCATATCATCGCCGTCCACGAGGACGGTATAGATGCCCGTGATCGAGCCCTTCTTGCTCGTACCGGCGCGCTCGAGAAGGCGCGGCAGCATCGCAAAGACGGACGGCGTATAGCCGCGCGTCGCGGGCGGCTCACCGATGGTGAGCCCGACCTCGCGCTGTGCCATGGCAAAGCGCGTGACAGAGTCCATCATGAGCACAACCTTGTGCCCCTGATCGCGAAAATACTCGGCGATTGCCGTGCCCGTCATCGCGCCCTTGATGCGGACGAGCGCGGGCTGATCCGAGGTTGCAACGACGACAACGGAGCGCTTGAGCCCCTCCTCGCCAAGGTCTCGCTCGATAAAATCGCGCACCTCGCGTCCGCGCTCCCCCACGAGGGTGATAACGCTGATGTCCGCCTCGGTATTGCGCGCCACCATCGAGAGCAGCGTCGACTTGCCGACGCCCGATCCCGCCATGATGCCGATGCGCTGCCCGTCGCCGAGCGTAATCAGCCCGTCGATCGCGCGCACGCCAACGTAGAGGTTCTCGTGAATGCGCGGACGCGTGAGCGGCGGCGGCGGCGGTGCCTGCAGGGGATACTCTTCCTTTGCGAGAATCGGCCCCTTGCCGTCGATGGGATTGCCGAGTCCGTCGAGCACGCGCCCGAGCAGCTCCGGCCCCACCTTCACGCGCAGGCGGCGCCCCGTTGCAATGACCTCGCAACCGGGGCCGATGCCCTGCATCTCGCCGACGGGCATGAGAAGCACGCTGCCCTCACGGAAGCCCACGACCTCCGCAGGGATTGGCGGCAATCCCGCGAAATGCGAGCTCACATAGCAGAGCTCACCAACCGTAACCGTCGGTCCCTGCGACTCGATGACGAGTCCGATGATCTGCGTTACCTTGCCCGTCAGCTTCATAGGCGAGGAGGCATGCAGTGCATCCCGGAATTTTTGGATATCTATGGAAAATGGGGGATTCCCCCCCGTTTCACTCATATTCATAGCATCACTTCCCGCACAGCTTTTTTGAGCTGTTCGATCTGTGTCTGAAGCCGCGCATCCACGTTTCCGTTCGGGGTCTCCACGAGGCAGTCCCCTGCCTTCAGCCCCTCATCCGAGGTGATCGTGAGGTTCGTATCCCCTGCCGTCAGTATGCTGCGCAGCTCATCACGCGCCATCAGTACAAAGTCGTAGCTGTTTGGCGGAACGTGGACGACGATCTCCTTCTGATCCTTGACGCGCAGGATGGCATCGCGCACCACGGGCAGAACCATCTGCGGCACATCAATGAAATGCTGCGGCAGGACGCGCTCGACCGCTGTCATGGCGATCGATACGATGTCCTCCTCTGCATTCACCACATAGTCACGTATGGCATCACGCGCATCGCGCAGGGTTTTCTCCGCCTGTGCGTTGGTCTGACGGATGAACTCCGCCATCTCCTCGCGCACGGCGGCTTCCCCCGCCTCACGGCCTGCGGCAAAGCCCTCCTCATGCCCCTTGGCACGAGCCTCCTCGCGATCCTGTTCGATCTGTGTCTGCGCCTCAGTGAGAAGCCGGTCACGTTCCTCCTCGGCTTCCCCGCGAAGGACTGCAACCTGGATCTCCGCCTCCTTGACGCGCTCATCCATTGCCTGCTCACGCTCTGCAATGCGTGCAAGCAGATTCTGAACGGCCTCTTCGCTCAGCCCTTCCTCCTCGCCATCCTCGCGCGGCGGCGGTGGAGGGGGCGGCACGTCGATGAGATGCGGATTCTCTTCCCAGACGGCTGCCTTGATAACCCTAGACAATCATCTCGTCTCCCTTGCCACGCGAAATCACAATCTCGCCCTTGTCCTCGAGTACGCGGATGACGCCGACAACCTTCTGCTGCGCCTCCTCGACATCGCGGATCTTGACCGGTCCCATGAACTCGATCTCCTCGCGCAGCATATCGGCAGCACGCGTCGACATATTCTTGAAGACCTTCTCCGCGACCTCCTGCGGCGTTGCCTTGAGCGCAAGCGAGAGATCCTTTGTCTCCACCTGGCGCAGGACGAGCTGCAGCGAGCGGTCGTCGATCTGGACAATGTCCTCGAAGACGAACATGAGCTTCTTGATCTCCTCGGCAAGCTCGGGATTGTCGACCTCGAGGGTCTCCACAATCGCCTTTTCCGTCGTGCGGTCGACGCGGTTGAGCACCTCGACAATCGCCTTGATGCCGCCCGCCGATGTAAAGTCCTGCGTCACCATCGAGGACAGTTTCCTCTCGAGCACGCGCTCGACCTCGCGGATGAAGTCCGGCGACGTGCGATCCATCATCGCCACGCGCTTCGTGACCTCAACCTGCGACTCGGGCGGCAGCGAACCGAGGACGATGGCCGCCTGATCGGGTTCGAGGTACGCCATGATGAGCGCAATGGTCTGCGGATGCTCGTTCTGAATGAAGTTGAGCAGCTGGGCGGGATCCGTCTTGCGCAGGAAGTCGAAGGGACGTACCTGCAGACTCGTCGTGAGACGGTTGATGATCTCGAGCGCCTTGTCGGGTCCGAGCGCCTTCTCGAGGACGTTCTGCGCGTACTGCAGGCCGCCCGAGGAGATGTAGTCCTGTGCCATGCACATGGAGTAGAACTCGGCGATGACCTCCGCCTTGAGCGAGGAGGATACCTGCTTCTGATTTGCGATCTCGAGCGTCAGATGCTCAATCTCATCGTCATCCATATGCTGAAAGAGCTTTGCCGAGTACTCGGGTCCAATCGCAATGAAGAGGATTGCCGCCTTCTGCTGATTGGTCAGATCACCGCTGCCATACATATCCGGCATACTTACTCCTCCTCCGAAAGCCAAGTCTTGACGAGGAGTGCAACCTCCTCGGGCTTGGCATCAATGAGCGCAAGAAGAGCCTGCCGCTGATTGATCTGCTGCTGCTCCTCCTCGGAGAGATCTTCTTCCTCGACCTCGCCTGCTGCAATCGCCGCAGCACGCTCCTCCGCAATACGCTCCTCTTCGAGGCGCTGTGCCTCCTCGGCAGCCTCGCGCTCGAGACGCTTCTTGCGGCGGTACATGAGGATGCCGGCAATAATGAGGGCAATGACGAGCAGGGCGAGTCCGACCTGCGTGTAGAAGATGCGATCCTGACGATCCTTCTCCGCCTGCTCCTCTGCGGCGCGGCGTTCTGCCGCCTCCGTGCTGAACGGCAGGGGCTCAACGGAGATCGTATCGCCGCGCGAGGGGTTGATGCCCGCTGCGCTGCTCACCGTGCGTAGGATGCTCTCCTGCTGCGGCTGGGTCACATCGTCGTTGACGAGAACGGCGACCGTCAGGCGGCGGATCGACCCCGGAGAGGCGATGACGTGCTGACGTTCCTCGTTGATCTCATAGTTCTTTGTGGATTCCTTCTTCTCATACTCGGCGTTTGCGTTCGCCTCCTGCTCCACGTAGCCGGGGACATTGCTCTGCACGCCCGCAGGGCCGCCGGGGTTCGTCGAACTGCCGACGTAGCTCTCGGAGATGTCCTGCTGACTGCGGATGATGCCCGCATCGTCCACAACAGGGGTAAAGGTCTGACGATCCGTCAGGCGGTCGTCAAAGTCGAGCTCCACGCTGACGCGCGCAAAAGCACGCCCCTCGCCAAGCGTCTGATCGAGCAGGGACTGCACCTTCTTCTCGATGTTGTCCTGCACCTTGCGCGTCATGTCGAGCTGCGTGAGCGTCTTGACGCCGATGGAG
>NZ_CP016201.1:1588301-1604155 GCF_001683335.1 Selenomonas sp. oral taxon 126 | reverse complement strand
GTTCTCATCCTGATCGTCTGGGTCGTTGAGGATCTTGCCCGTATCGTCGACAATCGTGATATTCTCGGGGGTCAGCCCCTTGACACTGTGCGCCGCGAGGTTGACAATGCCCTTGATCTCCTTCTTCGTCAGCTCCGCATGCGGCTTCAGGCGCAGCATGATGGAAGCCGTCGCAGGCTTCTCCTCTTTCTTATAGAGGCTGTCCTCGGGCAGCACAATGTGCACGCGCGCCTTCTCGACCGCCTCGAGCTGCTCGATCGTGCGCGTCAGCTCGCCCTGCAGCGCCTGCAGGTAGTTGACGCGGTTCTGGAACTCGGTGACGCCGAGCTTGCTGTCATCGAAGATCTCGAACCCCTTGCTCCCGCGCGGCAGCCCCTGTGTCGCAAGGTTAAGACGTGCCTCGTGAACATTCGTCGTCGGCACGAGAATCGTCGTGCCCGACTTATTCTCCTGCACCTCGTAGGTGATTTTCGATTCGCGCAGCTGATTTGCAACCTCACCCGCGTCCTTGGTCTCCATATCGGTAAACAGCGGCACCATATCCGGCTTGCTGCCGTACCAGAAGCTCATACCAAAGATGAGGACGAGAATCGCGAGTGCTGACCCGAGCATGATATAGCGCTGGCGCTTGTCAAAGCGTTCCCACATGGCAAGACCGCGCTCTTTCCACTCTCCCATAATCTCTTTCCCTTCAAGTCATCACGGTTATGCACCGCCGTATATAGGAATCACTGATAAAATGGAGTCCGTCAGATTGGCACAGATTTTTTCGTCCGGACTAGGAGACAAGCCGGACGCAGAGTGGTGCTCTGTGGAGGATTTGCCGACAAAGTACGGGCAAAAAAGATGTGCTAAAATGGCGGTGCTGAATTTATCAGTGCTTCCTATAGGGCGCACGAAAACGGCAGGCAGCCCTTATACCTGCATCCGCATGATTTCCTGATAGGCAGCAACGGCGCGGTTGCGCAGCTGCAGCGTCAGCTGCAGTGCAATCTCCGCCTTCTGCCCTGCCACGATGACCTGAGAGACATCCTGGACTTCGCCTGCTGCAAGCAGCGCATTCTGCTTGTCCGATGCGAGCTGGAGCTGATTGACCTCGGAAAGAGCATCCTGCAAATAGGTACCGAAGCTCTTTTGCGGCTCTTTTTCGATGGTCTCGCCCAGATGACTGGTTGCATGCATCGCTACGGGGGTCATTTGTAGTGCTTGTACTTCCATATACATTGATCTCCCTTAAAAACGAACGCACAAATTAGCTGCCGCTGCCAATACGCAACGCTGCGCTCACCATGGATTTTGCTGCATTGATTGTCGTCGCATTTGCCTCGTAGCCACGTGAAGCCGAGATCATATCCACCATCTCAGCGACAATATTGACATTCGGGCGCTCGACATATCCTTCTGCATTTGCATCCGGATGTCCCGGCTCATAGACAAGCGTTCCCTGCGTTCGATCCGTCTCGATCGAGACCGCACGCACGCCGTCCCCGGGGCGCATACGGTTTGAAGCGCGTGCGAGGAAGGACTCAAAGCCGATACCCGCACCCTTCTCACGCGGCTGGAAGACGACATAGCGGCGATGATAGGCGCCGCCGCCCTGTGCACGCGTCGTATTTGCATTTGCAATATTATTGGAGATCACGTCCATGCGCAGCCGCTCTGCCGTAAGTCCGGAAGCCGCCGCATCAATTCCCAGAAACATTCCCATATCCTGCCCCCCTATCAGCCGCCCTGACCGCTCGAAATGACACTCTTCAGCTTGCTGATGTGTCCCCCGAGCGCTGTCGCAAGCGCACTGTAATACAGCTGATTCTTTGCAACTTCTGCCATTTCAATATCAATATCGACATTGTTCCGATCCAGACGCATATTCGTGTTCTCGTCCTGCTCGATCACGGCACGTGCCTTTCCGCGAAAAGCAACGGGAAGATGTCGGTCATGCGTGCGCACAACCTTCATCAGCGGATCGCTGTCCAGCCCCAATTCCTGTTTCAGCAAATCCTCAAAGCGGACATGACTCCGCTTGAAGTTCGGTGTATTCACATTGGCAATATTATTGCTGAGCACCTCGTGGCGCAGTGAAGCCGCCGCCATCGCACGGCTGCCAATGTCAAGCGTCGAGGTGTTCACCAGCTGCTCAAGCATGAAACGTCACATTCCTTTCCCCATGTTTTAGGAAGCACCGAATCCATCGGAGTCCCCCTTTGTGCACAGAAAAAACTGCACACAAAACAGATATATAATTAGTTCTACATTCCTAAAAAAAATCCTTTTCATTCTAGCACTTTTTCCCCAAAAAATGAAGAAAGGTTTTTCTGCGCTCCGCAAAATGCAGGGGGCTATGCGTGTGCAAGAGCCGTCTTGTCGACGTGCAGACTTTTTACGAGAATGTCGATCTCGTGCACAACCATGCCCGTCATACGCTCGATCTCCGTCTGCAGACGCCGGCGCAGAAGCACCATCGTATCGGCAATCGCATGCCCATAGGAAAAGACAACTTCGAGCGAAACCGTGATACCGAGATCGTCATCGCCGCTGACCAGATGCTTCACATGGGTCGAGCCGACGCGATGTACCGCATCCAGTGCCTCTGCAACAATGTGCACAATGCCCTTGATGACGGAGTCGTCGATGACAAGCTTGCCGTAGTAGCTGAACACGGGACGCACAATGGAGCGCTCACCGAGGCGGCGGCGTTTCGACGAGGAGGTCTTGAAGAAACTCTTGATCGGATCGATGAGATAGCCTGAGAAATGCGGCTTGAGTTCGATCGTCGGCACGGGAATGATGTGCTCGCCGCGCCTGAGGCGATGGTACTGCGCCAGCTCCATATCCTTCTTCGAGGCAATGTCCTCAATGCGGATGATCTTGCTCACGGGGCCGATCCGGAGTGCCTTTGCGATCTTCTGCACCATATTCTCGGATGTGCCGAGGAGGAGAATCCGGCGCGGCGCGGATTCTGCAATCGCGCGGCGCACATCCGAAGCATGCCCCGGCAGCACGAAGATGGCACGGCGTACTGCCATGATCCGATTCTTCTCCTTCTTCGCCGAACTGCCGCCAATCACCTTTCCGTCTTTAATCAGGATGCCGTCGTCAATAATGGCATCCGCACCATTCTTTTGGGCGACCCACAGGGCGCGGTGGCTTTTGCCGGTACCGCTTGGGCCGACAAGGGCGATAACGTCCATCGTGTTTCTCCTCTTTTCCAGTCAGTGTTTCCTTATATTACGGCCGATAAAAATTCTCCGCATAGATGTCCTCTATCGTAAACTGACCGATCGCATCCGGCCTGCGCCCCGCAAAGCCGCGGTAATCCGATCCACCGGATATGAGCAGCCCATGCTTCTGCGCCATCTCCATATAGTGCTGCGTATCCTGACGATCATAGGTCGGATAGAACACCTCAATGCCCTCGATCCCCTGTGCGATCAGGCGCTCCATGCAGGCATCGTCCGCAAGCTCCTTCGGGTTTCCAAGCACGGGGATTCCACCGGCGCCCTTAATGATTGCGATGAGCTCCTCCGGAGCAAGGCGAAAATGCGGCACATAGGCAGGCTGACCGCGCCTGAGGAGCTGGTCGAAGCAGGCGCGAATAGAGTCGAAATAGCCCTTTTTGACGAGCACGCGTGCCACATGGGAGCGCCCAATCGCCTTGCACATCCCCTCGTCCGTCAGTACCTCGGTCTCTCCGATCTCATAGCCAAGGTTCCGCAACCGCTCCACAAGCTCCGTGAAGCGTGTCCAGCGCGACTCGCTGATCTCCTCGAGCTTTTCCTGAAGCCCGCTATCGTATATATCAATATTATAGCCTAAAATATGGATCTCGTGCTGCCCGTCGCCTGTACTGAAGCCAATCCCGGGGATGATGCGCAGACTGCCCGAGGCGTAGTGTCCGCTCTCGTAGAGCGCCGTAATGCCCTCGACACTGTCATGATCCGTAATGGAAATATAGTGCAGCCCCGCTGCCTTTGCCGCCTCCACAATCTCCTCCGGTGTATCCTTTCCATCGGAAAAGGTCGAATGGATATGCAAATCGCTTGGCATAGAATTCTCCTCACTCAGCCCTCTTCACGGAGCAGGATGCGCTCAATCTGCCGCGCACGCCGTCCGTTCGGCTCGATGTCCACAATGACGGCTGCATACTCCGCCGCCCCCTCCGCCATATCGAAACGCACGGGCATCCCCGTTCGGAATTTCTGAATCACAATCTCCTTGCGTACGCCCAAGATGGAGTCATGTGCACCGACCATGCCGAGATCTGTAATATACGCCGTGCCACCGGGCAGAATCTGCTCATCTGCCGTCTGCACATGCGTATGCGTACCAACCACAATGTCCGCACGCCCATCCAGATAGTGCCCCATCGCCAGCTTCTCCGAGGTGGTCTCGGCATGGAAATCGAGCACGACGACATCCGCCTGCCCGCCGATCTCCGCGAGAATTTCATCCGCCTTCTGAAACGGGCAGTCGAGCGCGGGCATAAAAGAACGGCCTGATAGATTCATCACGGCAATGTTTGCCGCTTTGAATGGGAAGATACAGTATCCCTTCCCGGGCGTACCGTCCGGGTAGTTCGCAGGACGCACAAGGAATGGCTCGTCATCCACAAAGGCAAAGACATCCTTCTTGTCCCAGACGTGGTTCCCCGCTGTCACGACATCGGCGCCGCCCGCATAGAGCTCATCAAGCGCCTTTCGCGTAAACCCCTTCCCACCGGCGGAATTCTCACCGTTGACAATGACGACATCGACGCTCTTCTCCGATCGGAGCTGCGGCGTGATCGTACGAAAGGCACGCCGCCCTGCACGCCCGACAACGTCACCGACCAACATAATGCGCACGGCATAGCCTCCTCATTTCGTCACCGATTGTAGACAATGACCTGATCGCGCTCGCGGATGCCGACGAGACGCTCGCGCAGCGGAATCTCACGCACTGCTACAAGCATGCGCTCCAGCGTCTCATGCTGAAGCATGCGGAACTCTGCATCCAGCGTCTCCGCTCCATGCGGATCGACATGGAGTGCCTCGCCGAACCGCTCCGTCAGGAGCTGCACCGTGAGACTGAGCTCCCGCTCCGAGAGTTCCTCCATGGGTCGCGTAAGGTGCAGAATCGTCAGCGCATCGTGCTGCTCGTATGTGAAATCCACCGCACTCGCCTCGCCACCCTCGATCACATGATAGGTCTCAATGCTCTCGGCAATCAGCGCGGCAAACGCCTCGATCTCAGCAGGCACAAGCTGCGCACGGACGACAAAGTCCATCGTCAGCACTTCCTGCCGTGGATCGTAGGAAACCGACTCAATCTCGGGAAAACAGACTAGGACTGAGGCGAGGAGCTGCACGCCGGGGCGTGCCTGCTCGCTTCTCATGCGTCCGCCGCTGCGCGCGGAAAAATATCTGCGCAGAAAATTAAACATGGCATCACCCCCCTTGCTGCCACCCCTTATTCCACACTATTCACACGGCCAAGACCGAGCGCATAGACCGCGTTCCGTCCCGCCTTCTTTGCCTGATAGAGTGCCTCATCCGCATTCTTGAAGAGCTGGAGCTCATTGTCCCGCTCCGGATCGAACGTAGCGGCGCCGACACTGATCGTAACGTTCCGGTCGAACGGCATTTCGGCGCTCTCCACCTTGCGGCGGATACGCTCCCCGACCCTGCCCGCAATGGCGAGCGGCGCGCCCGCGAGGATGATGAAGAACTCATCCCCGCCCCAGCGGCAGCCGGAGTCCGACTCGCGGATTGTACGCGAGATCGCGTCCGCAACCGTCAGGATCACCCGATCGCCCATATCGTGCCCATAGGCGTCGTTGACCCCCTTGAAGTGGTCAATGTCCATGAGAATGACGGAGAGCGGCGTCTTATGCTCCTGCGAGTACGCCACCGCCTCCTTTAGGATGCGCTCCATCTCACGGCGGTTCAGGAGATTCGTCAGCGCATCGCGGCTCGCGAGCTGGGTGAGGCGCTGATTCGCCGTATACAGCTCCTCCTCGGAGACGCGGATGAAATGCGACATGAACGCGAGCATCTTGCGATTGTAGGAGAGATGCGCAACGCGCTTCGTCTGGAGCTGAATGTTTTTGACATAGCCCGGATCCTCCTTCATCCCGACGAGCAGGACATTCAGATGCGCCGTGGAGATGCGCTCCCCCACGCGACGCGCCTCGCCGAAGATGAACACCGTCGAGGAGGGAACCCCCGTGCAGGCCGTCATCTCTGTCACCACATCGTCGCCCAAGAGGAGATAGTGTCCGACGCACGCCGAGCCGATGATGACCTGTGGCGAGAACGCCGTCATCGCGCGCGCATTCTCTGCCGCCTTCGAGAGGATGCCATAGGGATCGCCATAGGCGAGGCGGAACTTCGTCCCCTCCTGCATGGGGATGCCGAACGCCAGCGCCCCCGTTCCCTCCTCAATCTTGATCGGGACGCGTGCCGAGATCGATCCGTCCTCCTCCTCAAAGCAGAGCGGGAAGAGCGCGGAGTCCACGCTGAAATTGGCGTCGCCCCTAATGCCGAAATAGCGCTCGTAGACCTTGATCGGTATGTCGCCGTCCAGTTCCTTGATCGTGCACCCCTCCACGCGGGTTGCCACAATCTCGCGCCCGAGCGAATTCCAGCCGAAGTTACGCACCACGTGCACATCAAGCGTCTCGCCGTGGAACACGACGGCGAGCATCCCCAGCTCCGTCACCGCATCGTCCGCGACAATATAGCCGCGCGCATTCATCGGCTCCGCATCGACGAATGCACCGAACACCTCGATACGCGGATTGATCGCAGAGATCCCCTCAAAGAGATTGTCAATCTGATCCATCAGACCGACCACGAAGAACTCAATCACCTTCGTCTGCGGGCGCGCCGCGACGAAATCGACGAACCGCCCCACCGTCTGTGCATCTGCCGTATTCCCATCCACCAGTGTGAAGTCCACACGGGACGCCTCGAACGCCGTAAAGGTCAGCATGACCCCCTCGGTATCCAGACGCAGATCCGCCATCTTGAGTGCGCACGTATGCGCTACGATCCGCGCATCCGGGAACAGCTTCCGAACGGCGTCGCGCATACAGATCGCCTTTTCGACAGGCATCTCGCACGGCGTTGCGATCGTAATGAGCAGGGACTCGATGTGCGGGATCAGATCCAGTTTTTCCTTTGCCAGTTCCGCCTTCCTCTGAGCATCTGCGGTACCGGAAACGATGTACGTCAACTGCTGCATATGTTCTCCTTACCAAGATACGGACAGCCCCCAGCCCCCCGGCATGGCGCGTTCTCCGTATTGTCCGGAAATAGGGGGCTGACGCCCCCTATAATAGAATCCGCTGTAGATTTCGGACTACTTTGCGTAGTCCACGACGCGCGTCTCGCGGATGACCGTCGCCTTGATCTGTCCCGGGTACTCGAGATCGCCCTCGATCTTCTTTACAATATCGTGGACGAGCACGGCAGCGCCCGCATCATCCACCTTGTCCGGCTTCACCATGACGCGGATCTCACGCCCCGCTTGAATTGCAAAGCAGCGCTCCACGCCGTCGAAGGACTCGGCGATCTCCTCGAGCGCCTTAAGCCGCTTGATGTAGGACTCGAGACTCTCACGGCGCGCGCCCGGACGCGCTGCCGAAACCGCATCTGCAGCGGCGACGAGCACCGCCTCAATCGTCGTTGCCTCCTCATCGCCGTGATGACAGGCGATGATGTTGATGACTTCCTTGGACTCACGGTACTTGCGCGCGAGATCAGCGCCGACCGTCACATGAGGGCCTTCGACCTCGTGGCTGACCGCCTTGCCGATATCGTGCAGGAGGCCGCCGCGCTTGGCGAGCATGACATCACAGTCGAGCTCTGCCGCCATGAGACCCGCGAGATGCGCAACCTCAATGGAGTGCGCGAGCACGTTCTGACCGTAGCTTGTCCGATAGCGCATACGTCCCAAGAGACGCACGAGCTCGGGATGGATTCCGTGGACACCCGTCTCGAAGGTCGCCTGCTCCCCTGCCTCCTTGATGCGCTGGTCGACCTCGCGCCGCGCCTTCTCGATCATCTCCTCGATGCGTGCGGGATGGATGCGCCCGTCCTGAATCAGCTTCTCTAGTGCAATGCGTGCAACCTCACGCCGCACGGGGTCAAATCCTGAGAGAATGACCGCCTCCGGCGTATCGTCGATGATGAGATCGATCCCCGTCAGGGTCTCAAGCGTGCGGATATTGCGCCCCTCACGCCCAATGATGCGCCCCTTCATCTCATCGTTCGGCAGCGCCACAACCGAGACCGTCGTCTCCGCCACGTGATCGGCGGCGCAGCGCTGGATTGCAACACTCAGAATCTCGCGTGCCGCCTTGTCTGCCTCATCCTTTGTCTGCTGGATGTACTCCTTGATCTTGCGCGCCTTCTCATGCTTCAGCTCTTCCTCCGCCTCCGCCATGAGAATCGTGCGTGCCTCCTCCGCCGAGAGTCCTGAGACGCGCTCGAGCTCCTGCTTCTGACTCTCGTAGAGTGCGGTGATCTCCGCCTGCGTCTTGTCGATGCGCGCCTCCTTGCGCGCGAGCCCCTCCTCCTTCTTCTCGATGGATTCGAGCTTGCGGTCGAGATTCTCCTCCTTCTGGATTGTGCGTCGCTCGAGACGCTGAATCTCGCTGCGGCGCTCCTTTGAATCGCGCTCGAACTCCTGACGCTGACGCTGAATCTCCTCCTTCGCCTCGAGCAGCGCTTCCTTCTGCTTTGTCTCCGCCTTCTTGCCGGCCTCTTCGACAATGCGCTTTGCTTCGTCCTCGGCTGATCCTATCTGAGCCTCCGCCGTGCGCCTGCGTGCGATATAGCCCATAGCGGCGCCGACAGCGATAGCAATAATTACCGTTAGTAATTCAGTAATAATAACGGCCACCTCCTTTTCCATGATAGAAAAATGTCTATAAAATACTCCTATCTATTTTAATGTTTTTTCTCTATAGTGTCAAGAATTCTGTACGCCTCGTCCAATTTGATTTATTTTATCTTCGCGGACGCTTTATAACTTCTTTTGCATGGAAGAAGACGCCTTTGTCGCTTATAATATGTTCATAGCTTCACGGAAGGAGTGGGAAAATGAACAGAAAGAAATGGATGTGCAAGGGGATTGCGCTCGCACTCTCTGCAGCGATGACGGCGGGGCTTGCGATGCCGCCTGCCACAGCGGAGGCAAATACGGGCAGGATCATCGGTGCGATTGTCGGCGGTGCCGTTGCCGCAGACGAGATGAGCAAGCAGATCAAGTACTACAATACAACCGAGGAGGGACGTGAGGCGCTCTTTCAGGAGCTGCAGGAAACATACGGCGTTTACTACCGCTACGACCTCAACAGTCAGCTCGACCGCATCTTTGAAAATCTCACGGCAGCAATCGGTTCCACGGATGCCACGGTCTATGATCGCCCGTACAATTACTTCATCAATCAGCAGGACAGCTTCAATGCATTCTGCACCCTCGGCCACAACATGAGCGTCAACGTCGGCCTCTACAGCTACCTCGCAAACGAGGACGAGATCGCCGTCGTGCTCGCGCATGAGATGGGACACGGACAGAAGGATCACCCTGCCAAAGGCATGAAGCGCTCTCTGGGTCCCGCCGTCCTCGCGAGCGCAACGGGCTCTGTGCTCGGTGCAATCGCCGCGAATATCTGGAGTGGGCAGGGACTCACGAAGCCGATGGAGTGGGAAGCGGACAATCTCGCATTTGAGTACATCTCCCGCTCGCCATACAATCCCGGTGCAACGGCTGCGGTATGGCAGCGTGTCATTGATCTCTCGGGCAACAATTCCGCGAGCGCATTTGACATCATGTCGGGTGCTGCCGATCACCCGTCGAACGCTTCCCGCCGCGACAACTACGCAAAGAAGCTCACAGAGATGAGCGGCGGCAAGGTAACAGTCGACGACGGTGTCGTCTATGTGAACAAGAAGAAACTCTTGATGCCAGCCCCTGCCGGCGGCATGAGCTCTGCCGAGCGTGCCTACTTCGTCATGGGCAATCTTGCAGCCGCCTATCGGAGCGGACACGCCAGCTCTGCGGCGTATGCGGACGGACGCACGGTCATGCTCGGCGCACAGCCCATCATGAGCTGCACAGACGACGACACGAGCGCCGCTGAGATCGCAGCGCTACTGAATCAAATCAAATAACTACAGAAAATAGGAGCCCTTGCATTTGACTGCAGGGGCTCCTATTTTTTACCGTCTTGGAAATCTGCGTAGCGCACGCGGCTTTCCGAGCACCTCGGCAAGCACGATCGCCTGCTTCATTGTGTCGGGCGTCAACTGCGGCAGGAGCGCCGCATGCGCATGTGCATGTCCGCTCGTATGCGTCACAGTAGCAGACGCTGCCATCTGCTCTGCAGCAAGGCGCTCCTCGCGCTCACGTGCACGTTTTGCACGCTGCGCCTCCCGCTGCTGCTCCTCCCACCGCGCACGCAGTTCCTGCGCGCGCAGCACCTCCGGATCTACAGTTACCTGAATGTCTGCCGGGATGCCGCGCATCGGCGGGATCTCAAAGCTGCCCGTCTGCCGTGTACGCTTCTTCGGGCGCGGAATATCCTGCGGCACCGTCGGCGGCGGCACTTTTTTTCTGCCACGCACGCGGTCGTCAAAGACGGCAAGTGCTATGCCTACGGCAATGACAATGAGGTATTCCATATGCTTCGCCTCACTTTACGGGCGGCGTCGGATGCTTCTCATCACTCTTGCCCGCAGAGCTGATCGCCTGGCGCATATCGGTGTCGGACTGGATGTTGTTCAGCTGGTAGTAGTCCATCACGCCGAGCTTGCCCTCGCGCAGCGCCTGTGCCATCGCATGCGGCACCTCTGCCTGCGCCTCGACAACCTTTGCCTCCATCTCCTGCGTGTACGCCTTCATCTCCTGCTCGCGTGCAACCGCCATCGCGCGGCGCTCCTCCGCCTTTGCCTGTGCGATGCGCTTGTCCGCCTCCGCTTGGTCGGTCTGAAGCTCCGCGCCAATGTTGCGCCCGACATCGACGTCCGCGATGTCGATGGAGAGAATCTCGAACGCCGTACCCGCATCGAGTCCCTTGCCAAGCACTGTTTTCGAAATATCATCCGGATTTGCAAGCACGTCATTGTGACTCTGCGAGGAGCCGACCGTCGTAACAATGCCCTCGCCAACGCGCGCAATGATCGTCGGCTCACCCGCGCCGCCAACGAGGCGGTCGATGTTTGCGCGCACCGTGACACGCGCCTTGATCTTGAGCTCGATGCCGTTTGCCGCGACTGCGGAGACAATCGGCGTCTCGATGACCTTCGGATTGACGCTCATCTGCACAGCATCGAGCACGTCACGCCCCGCGAGGTCAATCGCCGCCGCGCGCTCGAACGGCAGGGCTATCTGTGCACGGTGGGACGCGATGAGCGCGTCGACCACCTTGTCCACATTGCCGCCCGCGAGGTAATGCGCCTCAAGCTGGTTCACGCCGACATCCAGACCCGCCTTATTCGCCTTGATGAGCGGGAGCACAATGCGGCTCGGTGGAACACGGCGCAGGCGCATGCCGACCAGCGACACGATACTGACCGGGACATTTGCCGAGATCGCAGACACCCAGAGTCCGAGCGGTACAAAGTGCAGAAAGATCGATACGGCAAGAATAGCAATGACAACGAGGAATGCTCCTCCAAACAGAGTTCCCATATGTACCTCCTTAGAATTTCCGTGAAGCTATGCCTATGCCTCGCGCACAACGACGCGGCTGCCGTTCACGGACAGGACAACAATCTGCTTCCCCTTTTGAATATACGCGCCCTCCGAGATCACATCCACGGGGCGGCCGTCGATGCGCGCCGTCCCCGAGGGACGCAGCTCCGTGAGCACCTCGCCCATCTTCCCTACAAGTTCGGATCGCTCCGCCGCGCTGACATAGCCCTCCTCCGTGCGTGAGCTCTTTTGCAGCACAATCTTGTTCCACAATTTGCTCGACGGCAGACGCGAGACGATCAGCAGGAAGAGCACAACGGAGATCACGAGGGCAATGCCGAGCGCTGCAAGCGCGCCGATATCCCCGCCGAGTGCGAGCACAATGCTGTAGAGCATTGCCGCAACGCCGAGCCCCGCGAGCAGTCCCACAGTCGGCAGCAGGATCTCCACAATGATCATGAGCACGCCCGCGAGAAAGACCGCAATGTGATAGAGTTCCACAAGCCCCCGCGTGTATTGGCTGCCCCAGAAGACCGCCGCAGCAACAATGCCGAGCAGGACGCCTACGCCAAGCCCGCCCGTCTTGATCTCCACCATGATGGAGAGAAACATGACGGCAACGAGCAGGACTTGCAGAACGCCGTTGTCCACAATCAGATTCATAGAACCCTCCTCCTTACGCGAAAAAACCTCCACGCAAGCTGCGTGGAGGTTCCTATGCTGAAAATGGTCGGAACGACGAGATTTGAACTCACGACCTCTTCCACCCCAAGGAAGCGCTCTACCAAGCTGAGCTACGTCCCGAACAAATGGTATTATACCGATGTTTTTTCGTTTTGTCAATCCCTCTGCGTCATTTGCTTCATGAGGCGCAGCGCGCCGATCTCGACGCCGGTCTCGCGTGCAACCTGCTCTATCGTCCGTCCGGCACGCAGCAGCGCACGCGCCTTGATGATGGACTCGTCCTCGCGGACGGGCTGCTCCTCTTCTACGCGCGGCTGAGACGGCATCACAGGCTCTGCAGGTATGGCTTGGCGCACAGGCGGAACAGGCTGCGCCGGAGCAGCATGAACGGAAATGCGATGCGGCGGCGCTGACGGTGGCATATCCTGCCGCATTTGCATCTGCACAGGAGAGGGCGGCGCAGCGTATACAGGTGCATTTTCTACCGCCGCACGCGCCTGTTCACGCAGGATCGACTGATGCAGCACTGCGGCGAATTCATCCCCATCCGTACGGCGCGCTTCCGGCGTCTGTGGCACAGAGGCCGTACTGCTCACCTGCGGCGCAGCAGCAGTGACTGCGGGCATAGGCTGCCCAAGATCGCGCAGACGGCGCTCCAACTCCTCAATGCGCTGACGCAGCGCCCATTCGAGGCGCTGTGCATCCGCAACCCGCGTCTCAAGCTGCACGCGCCGATCATCCGCCTCGCGCAGGAGACCCTCGAGCTTTGTCACGTGAGAACCGAGTCGCTTGATGATCGTGTCTGCCGACTGCTGCAGTTCTTTCTTCAATTTCTCAATGGAGGCCGCGAGATCTTCATCCTCCTCATCGCTGCGCTGCCGCCGCTGAATGATATAGCGTACGATGAGCAGGAGAACAGCGCCGAGAATGATGAGGGCACCCAGAATTTCGGTCACGGAAATAATAAGCGGACGCCTCCCTTATCTACATCTATGAAAAATCAAAAACTGATATCGAGATGCACGCCGCGATTCGGATCGGCAGCGAGGCGCGCAAGCAGCTCTGCACCGTGATCCTCGCCGCGCGATCTCCGCCCCTGCTGTCCCTGACCGCCGCCCTGCCGACGCTCACGCTCCGGATCATCCTTCACGCGTGCATCCTCGCTCGCCTCTTCCTTGGCGCGCACCTGCTGACGCGCCAGCTCCGCGTCCTGCTTCTGACGGATGGACTCAAAGCTCTGCTGGATGTTGACCTGATTCTGCATATTGCTCTGAACATTCCCCGCCTCATTGGACTGGGGGAACATCATCTGCATACTGATCGGCGTGACATTCATGGCGTTACCTGCCTCTCTTCAAAAGATTCCTACAGCAATCTCCCCATTCAGCATCTGCAGCCGTGCATGACGCAGTTCCTCCTCGACCACCTTCTTCACACCGCTGATCGTGGCATTGACCCCGGGATAGATCGTGTCCGAAGCAGAAATCGAGCCATTCTTCATCTGCTCGAGTTCTTCCTCCATCTGCTCGAGTTCCTCCTGCATCTTCTTGATCTTGCCGGCAAGAGGGAACTGTGCGTGCGTCATCTCGACGAGCTGCTCCCTGCGGCGCGGCGGAAGACTCATCAGAGGCTGTTTCTTGAGTGTTGCGAGCGAGAGGCGAAGCTCCGTCAGCTGCTTCATCGCCGTCTGACACTCTTTGGAAAGCGTGTCATAACGATGCTTCAGATTTGGATCGATGCCGACATCCAGATTGGTCTGCACATAAAAGGCGTTGCCAAAAACCTTTGCGCGGATGGACTCACCCGCCCCGACTTTCCCCCCCGTAATGATGCCGCGCCGCCCCTCGACGAGAACGTGATGTCCCGCACGCATCTCGGAATGCAGGACGACATCGTTCACGAAGATATCTCTTCCTGCGGCAATGTTCGCATTCTCGACGAAGGAGATGCTGACATCCTCGAGCGCATGAATCCTGCCGATGTTCATGCCGCGAATCCCGCCGTGAACAATGACATTGCGCCCCTCGACCTGCGCACCGCCAACCATGCCTTTGATCTCGATGTCTCCGGTCGCCTTGACGATGAACCCGCTCTCCACATCCCCCTTGATCTCAATGCTGCCCGCAAAATCAACATTGCCCGTTCCGACATCGACGCTCGAATCAATCACGAGGTGCGGGTCGACGCTGATTTTCTTCCCGTCGTCCACAATCTGGCCGTCGATGAGTGCAACGAGTTCATGACTGTTTACAATCTTTGTATTCTTTCCTTGCGGAAGAGTTGCCGGTTTGCCGGGCTTCGGCGGAATTTCCTCGCCAAGCACATTTTTTCCTGGAATTCCCGGTGTTTCGGGAATGTGAACAGCAAGCACATCACCAATCTGTGCGCGGATAAAGATGTTCATATCCTTGTAGTCCACGCGGTCATAGGCACGTGCAGCAGGGCGCCCCTTCTCCCCCATGTCGAATTTCCGCTCAACGCGTGCATCCGTGCCGGCCTCTGGTGCAGTGCCGCGTGCCGCGATAAACGGGGTCAGCCGCGCCACGCCACGCCCAATTGCCTCGCGGTCAATGCCGTAGACAACCTTCTTGGCAGCGAGCGCATCCAATACATCGGAGACATCAGGCGGCAGATTCCCCTTCTTGTCATCGAAGCGCACCGCCGCAGTCATTCCATCACGTGAGATTTCAATATTGAAGGGAATAACTGTATTTTCGTCCCCATCTTCTGCGGACAGTTCCAAGCGCTCCTCAAAGCCGTCCGCAGCACGCACAAGACGAGCCAACTGGATCACATCGTAATCCGCAACACCCTCATTCTCAAGACGCTGCTTGAGTGTCGGAAGGTCAATGAGGTTGCTGTCCGCACTCTCCGGATAGACGGTCAGATATGTTCCATCAGCCTTGATCGTCAGCTGAAATCCCTCACGCAGTCCCCCAACGGTTCGATCCATGATACCACTCCCGATCCATCTAATTTCCCTCTATGGATTTCCCCTTATAAATCGTCATTCATCCGCGCAAGCGAACCGCGCATGCGGAAGATTGCCTTCGTGTGAAGCTGTGAGATCCGCGCCTCCGAGAGGTGCAGGATTGCAGCAATTTCCTTGAGCGTCATCTCATCGTAGTAGTAGAGCGCCACAACGGTACGCTCCTTCTCAGGGAGTTTTTCGATTGCAGCGGCAAGGGTTTCCTTGATCTCCGTCCACTCCGCATGTTCCACAGGGCCATCATCCAGAGAGACTGGCGCGTCTGTGCGCAGATACTCCTCCAGCGGGATGATGGTCGCCGCACTGACCTGTCCCTCGAGGTGGTGAAGCCCCTCGATGCTCAGCTCGAGTTCTGCGGCAAGCTCCTCATCTGTCGCCGTGCGTCCCAGTTCCCCTTCGAGGCGTGCAACCGCTTTCTCGTATTTTTTAATATTCTGACGCACTGACGGCAATCCAGTCCTTTGCACGCAGATGATCGAGCATCTGTCTCTTATACACA
>NZ_CP016201.1:1569014-1588276 GCF_001683335.1 Selenomonas sp. oral taxon 126 | reverse complement strand
AATCCAGTCCTTTGCACGCAGATGATCGAGCATAGCACCTCGGACACGCACACCGGCATAGGTCTCAAATTTATTGCCGCGCGCGAGCTCGTAGCGCTCAATCGCATCCAAGAGGCCGAAGAATCCGCTGCTGAGGAGATCCTCACGGTCAACATGCTGCGGGAGACTGATTGCAATGCGCCCGGCAACAAGGCGGACAAGGGGAAGATAGTGCTCGGCGATCCGGTTGCGTACGTCAACGGTCTTTTCCGTCTCATACGCCCGCCACAGGGCATCGATATCTTCTGCCGGCTGTGCCGTCATTGCACTCATCTCCTCTCATTCCCGCTGCACTGCTTACGCCGTGGCCGGCGCGCTCTCCCCATCCGGCGTCCTCATATGGACAAAGGAATCCTCCGAGAGTGGCTGGAAGTTTGTTGGTGCAGCGAACTCCTCTGCTGCCTTCTCCCCATTCTCGACGGCATCAAAATCAATTTCATCGGGATCATAGAGCTGCGTCTGCATATCCTGCATGCGCTCAGCAGGCTCTTTGTCAAAGGCAGCCCAGCCCTTCGCCTCCAGGATGAAGACAACGAGATAGGTGAACAGTCCTGCACATAGAAAAGCAACAAGGCTGCGCAGGAGAGCTGTCGTCACACGCGCATCGCCAAGCATGCCCGTAATAAATACAATGAGTGCAGCGATCACGGAGAATATGAGCGCCATACCGAGTTTGAACACGAGTCCACCTGCCTTTCTATATTGTCTTATCGCCCTTGCTGACCGTCTTCACCGTATATGTTCCATCATTGAGATCAATCGACACCGTACGCCCATAGTTGAGTCCGGTATCCTCCGCGATGAGACGGATGCCGTTCTGGGCAAGCAGCTCCTTCGCCGCCTGTGCATTGCGTTCGCCCACGCGCATGACGCTCGTTGTATTCGAGAACGCGAACATTTGGGCTCCGCCGGCAATCTTCGCAACAAGACGGGATTTGACGGCGCCAAGTCTCAGAACATCCGCGAGCATCAGCGGAAATCCCGTGTCGATAAATTTTGCAGGTGTGTCCGAGGGGCGCGCCTGTTTGCTGTCCGGCAGCATATAGTGGAGAAGTCCCCCCACCTTTGCCTGGGGATCATAAAGGGAAAGCCCGATACAGGAGCCCAGTCCGTAGCTGATGAGTGTGGACGGAGCTGCGCCGACTTTGTAGTCGGCCATACCGACTTTTATCAAATCCGGCATATCATCCAACTCCTACCGCATTCATAATGGTGCCAAGAGACCCGGGATCCGGGACAAGAAAGAAATGTCCGTTGATGCTCCGATCCTCCGCAACAAAATTTGTCTCGATGAGAAGCGCATGATCTCCCATCTCGCCGAGCTGAACCAAAACGACATTGAGAATAGCACCTGCCATATCCACGGCAAGTGCAGGAATCGACGGCAGCATACTCATGCCCGTAAATGTGTAGAACGCATTCAGATAGGAACCGGCAAGGATGTTGCCGATCTCCATCAGAGCCGATTCATCCATGGTATCGAGCTCTGTCGTCTCCCCGCGCTCCCGTCCGAGCAGCGTGTCCACAAGTGCAAAGGCACTCTCGCGCGGGATGAGGAAGAGAATGTTGCTTGGAGCCTTGCCGTAAACGCGCAGGAAAATACCGACGACAACCAGTTCCGGTCCGCCGACAAATTCCGGTACATCTTCAATTGGAACGAGTGCCACATGGGGCACATTCATCTCAATACGACGCTGAATGAGACGGGAAAGTGCCGTTGCGGAGTTCCCCGCACCGACATTCCCGATCTCTCTAAGCACATCCAGCTGCAGCTCTGACAGTTCTGTCAGATTCTCATCTACACTCATTAACTCTACCTCTCACCACGGGGCAATCATAGGGAATCTCTTCCCTTATTTTGCTTCCTTCGGCAGTCCCACGATTTCCTCCAGATTGAGGAGGACAATAAGTCTGCCGTTGATGTTGCCAATGCCGCTGAGGAATTTGCTGCTCTCGCGCGCATTCGTCGCCTTCTTCGTATCAACGGGTGCATTCTCGAGGCTCAGAACCTCCGTCACCGCATCGACGAGCATGCCGACGTGAACATCCTCGACGGAGACCGTGACAATGCGCGTGCGATCGGTATACGGTGTCTCCGCGAGCCCGAGGCGCTGCTTGAGATCGATGACGGGGAGCACCGAACCGCGCAGATTGATGACGCCCTTGATAAAGTCCGCCGCAAACGGAACACGCGTGATATCCGTCAAATTGCGGATCTCCTGCACGTTCAGAATGCTGACGCCGTATTCTTCATCGCGAAGATTAAATGCCACATACTGCGAGTTCTGCGGCGCATTTCCCTGATTCATATCCTCTGCCATCTTCTTTGCCCTCCCCTGCTTACTGCTGTATCATCGTCGCGACATCGAGAATCAGTGCAACCTTGCCGTCGCCGAGAACGGTCGCTCCGCCGAAGAGCTTGAGTCCGGCGAAGAGATTGCCGAGCGTCTTGATAACGATTTCCTGCTGGCCAATCAGATTGTCGACGACAATGCCCGCCTTCGCCTCGCCCGCATGGACGACAACGACAAAGAGTTCGTCGGAGTCCTTTGTATGCGGCACCTGGAGCGCCTCCTCCATGCGGATAATCGGGATGATCTCCCCGCGCAGGACGATGACCTCCTTGTTCTGGACGGTCTGAATATCCGTGGGTTCGATGTTGATCGTGCTGTCGATGGAGCCAAGCGGGATGGCATACATCTCCTCCTGCACCTGCACAAGCATCGCCTGGATAATTGCGAGTGTGAGCGGCAGTTTGATCTTGAAGACGGAGCCCTCGTCGATATGCGTCTCCACGTCGACGTGTCCGGAGAGCGCCTCGATCTTGCTGCGCACAACGTCCATGCCGACGCCACGTCCGGAGATGTCCGTGATCTGCTCCGCCGTGGAGAAGCCCGGCAGGAAGATGAGGCGCACGGCGTCCGCATCGTCGAGACGGTCTGCCTCGTCCTGCGAGATCATCCCCTTCTCGACTGCCTTACGGCGAATCTTGTCCGCATCGATGCCAGCGCCGTCATCCGTAATCATGATGACGACGTTGTTGCCCTCGTGACGCGCGATAAGTCCGACCTCACCAACGCGCGACTTGCCCTTTGCCTCGCGCTTGTCGGGGCTCTCGACACCGTGGTCGAGCGAATTGCGCAAGAGATGCATGATCGGATCGCCGATCTCGTCGATAACGGTACGGTCAAGCTCTGTCTCCTCGCCCTCGATCGTGAGGTTGATGTCCTTGCCGAGCTCCTTCGACACGTCGCGCACCATGCGCGGGAAACGGTTGAATACGGCGCTGACCGGAACCATGCGCACCTTCATGACGATGTTCTGCAGATCGCCCGTCACACGATCCATCTGCTCGAGCGTCTCCATGAGATCACTCATGCGGTGCGTCTGGCCGATCTGCTCGAGACGCACTTTATTGATAACCAACTCGCCCATGAGGTTCATGAGCGTGTCGAGTTTTTCGATATCGACGCGGACGCTCTGGCTCTGATGCTGCTTCTTTGCAGGAGCGGCAGCCGGCTTTGCAGACTCCTTTTTGGCCGCAGGGGCTGCGGGCTTTGCCGTAGACACCGCAGGTGCAGCGGGCGCTGCCGCAGGTGCAGGAGCCGCCTCTTTGCCGACCTTGTCAGGATCAATGGCGTTTACCGCGATGTCCTCGATCTCGGAGACTGTATCCACAGCGTTCTGCACGGCCTCGGCATCGCTGCTCGTAGCAATGAGCACGTCAAAGCTGCGCTCGAACTTCTCCTGCTCGAGATCTTCGGCAGGCGGGATGCTCTTGATGACATCGCCGACCTCATCCAGCGCGTGCATGACCATGACGGAGCGTGCTGCCTTGAGCACGCAGGTCTCCATCAGGGTAACCTTGACATGGAACAAGTTCATGCCGGCTTCTTTCGCCTTCTTCATAACATCGAGATCGATATCATCAAGTTCGAGATCCGTCCCGTCAGCTGCGCCGGTCGGCGCAGCCGCACCGGCAGGGGCAGCTGCAGCAGGTGCCGCAGCAGGCGCAGGAGTACCCTTGGAGATGGAGCTCAGCTTTGCCACGAGGTCGGAGACATCAACGACATCCTCTGCCTCGCCGTTGCCGACACTGTCCACCATCTGCTCAAGCGAGTCCAGACATTTGAACAGGGTGTCCATAATGTCCTCGTTGAGTTTCAGCTGGCTCTTACGAACGAGATCCAGCACGTCCTCCATCTCATGCGTGAGTTCTGCAATCTTGGCAAATCCCATCGTTGCGGACATACCCTTGAGCGTATGCGCATTGCGGAAGATGTCGTTGACGGCATCAATCTCCTCCATGTTCTCCTCGAGACGCAACAGACCTTCATTGAGAGACTGCAGATGCTCATGCGACTCATCCAGGAACATATCCATATACTGGTTATCCATTGATACTCCCCCTATTTCCTATCTTCTCACAGCCGCCTCGATCGCGCTTGCAATCTGCGGTAATGGGCATATCTCATCGGCCAGCCCCGCGTCGATTACGGATTTTGGCATTCCGTAGACGACACAGGTTGCTTCATCCTGCGCAATGCAGTAGCCGCCATTTTCCTTAATTTTGCGCATCCCTTCGCGCCCGTCATTGCCCATCCCCGTGAGGATCACGGCAACAACATCCTTTCCCAAATGGGCGACGGAGTCGTACATCACATTGACTGCAGGACGGTGGTTGCCAACGGGCGGTTCATCGCTGAGCGCAATCCGCCGCACGCCGGATTCATGCAGAATGCGCAGGTGATAGCTCCCCGGTGCGATATAGACGCAACCAGGTTCGAGCAGTTCCCCGTCCCGTGCCTCCCGCACATTCACCTGTGCAACGCTGTGCAGGCGCCCTGCGAGTGCATTCGTAAACCCCGCCGGCATGTGCTGCACGACAACAACAGGGCAGGGAAAATGCTCCGAGAGCCCTGTAATGACCGTCTGCAGTGCCTGCGGACCTCCCGTCGACGATCCGATGACAACAATCCGCGTACACAGTGCGCCCTTGCTGTCAACTGCAGACGTAGTCTTTGCTGTGTCACTCATCTTTTACGCGCTCCACCTGTGCACGCTGCACCTGGAACAAATAGCGGATGATCTTATCCCTAATGCTGCGCGAAATCGATTGAAACTGAACACCAATGTGATAGATCGGCACATCCTCCTCACGTTCAATGCGCGTGCATCGCATGACGTGCGTCATGAGTTCAATCGTCCCAATGCCGGGGAGGTCATTGATCTCGAGCGCCGCCTCCGAATCGAGCGGCACCGACTTCGGCCATACGAACGCAAGACCGCTGCCGCTGAGATCCACAACGGGCACACGCTTGGGCGCATCAATCTTCCCTTCGCGGTCAACGAGTCGCACCGTTGCAGTGAGATTCACCCTGATGCGGAAAAGACCACGCTTTTGAAAGCGTTCCGCGACCTCGGGAAGGGAAATATGAAGAACGGGAATCCGCCCTTCATGCCGTCCATGACTGCGGTGCACGCTGAAGAAGCGATAGTGACACCCGTCTCCGCCGGCAAGCACGTAGAGATTCTCTCCGGTATGCGGGATCACCGGGACGCGGCGCTCATCAAGCGGCATGGCTACAACGAGTTCGTCACCGATAATGTCCTCTATACGACTCGTATAGCCGGCGGCTCCCTCCTCGCTGTTTTCAAAATATATTTCCAGCCTCTGCCCGATTGATAAAACACCCCTTGCCTGTACCAATTCGCCCGCCATCTAAAATATCCTCCTTGGGTACGCTTAAAACTTAAAAATTTGCTGTAAAAAACCTTTCCAACCGCGTTTCACATTCATTTCGCCGCCCGTGAGCAACGCCTCTGCCAAGGCATCAATACAGCGTGCTGCCGCTGCATCCGGCGCGCTCTTGAGGAGCGGTGTCTGACGCCGCACGGCCTTCGTCACCGCCGTATCCTCGAATACATAGCCGAGACAGTCCACGGGCATGTGCAGGAATTTTTCTGCCGCACGCTGGAGCTTCTGCGCAACTTCTCGGCTCTCCTTCGCCTCGTATACACGATTGATGATAAGTCTGAGATTTTTCTGTGCGGCATAGATACTGTATGCCTTCATCACAGCGTAGGCATCCGTGAGTGAGGTCGGCTCCGGTGTCGTTACGAGCAGCACTTCATCTGCGGCTAGGATGAAGTCCATGACATTGCGCCCAAGACCCGCGCCCGTATCCACAAGGATCAGGTCGGCACGCGCGGCGCAGTCCGCAAGTTTTTGCCGGAGCAACAGCTTCTCTGCATGATCGTATTCAAGCGCCTTTTCAATCCCTGAGCCACCCGAGATATACTCGATGCCGTGCGGGGTCCGGGCGATGACATCATCCAACGAGACCTGCGGCTGAAGGAGGTCGAGCAGATGCTTGCGTGAGGCCGTCCCGAGCAGGATATCCACATTCGCCATGCCGAGATCGGCATCGATCACAAGAACACGACACCCCCTGCGTTGCAGAGAGATCGCAAGATTGACGGCAAGGTTGGTTTTCCCGACCCCTCCCTTGCCGCTCGTGATTGCAATCACGCGTACAGCGCCCCACGCCTCGGCCTGGGCAGGAGAGAGCGCGGACACGGTCGTCGTCTCGGAGCCGACCATCTGACGCAGCCGCGTTGCCTGATCTGTCATGTCATCTCCTCAATAAGAGCTCCGCGAGCCGATCCGCCGTCGCCGGAATGATGTCATCCGGCACACTCTGACCGTTCGACAGGAAGGAGAGCGGGAGCTCGCTGCCCGCAAGCAGGTTGAGCACCATGCCGATTGTCCGCGTCTCATCCATCTTCGTGAAGATCATGCGATCCGGCTTGCACACGGAGAAGCGCTTCATGATCTCCGCCGCATCCTCTTCCTTCGTGGTCGCGCTGACGACGAGATGCTTCTCCATGCGCGGGTGCGCAGCGAGCAGTTCCTTCAGCTCATCCATCTGAAACTCATTATACTGACTGCGCCCCGCCGTATCAACGAGGACGAAATCCTTGCTGCGGTGGCGTGCGATTGCCTTTCTGAGATCGGCTGCGGAGTAGACGACCTCCACGGGGAGCCCCAGAATTTCAGCGTATTTTTTCAGCTGTTCCACCGCCGAAATGCGGTAGGTGTCTGCGGTGATGAGCGCGCCCTTCAGATTTTGCTCCAAGACGAAATGCGCCGCCACCTTGGCAAGCGTCGTCGTCTTGCCGACCCCCGTCGTCCCGATAAAGGCAACGACGCGGGAACCGTGTGTGCCCACCTTCAGTCCGTCCGTGAACTGCATCACCTGCGCGAGGTAGCCGGAAAGGACACGCGCGGCACGCGGGTCGAGACTGTCGAGATTCACATCTGCAACGGGAATCTTCCCGGACAGCTCCTCGCAGAGTTCGGCACGCACATCCTGACGACGCAGCGCATCCTGTATGGAGATGGTTTCCTTCGGCTGATTCGCCGCCATCATGGAGGCGAGCATCGTCTTCATCTGCGCGAGCTCATCCTCGAGGAGTCTGATCCGCTCCGCCGCACGCTCATCCTCCTGCGCTACGGGAGCTTCCGCTGCGTCAGATTCCGCCGCTGCAGGCGCGGGCGGAACGGCTTCGGGTGCTGCATCGTAGACCGGCGTCGTAGGAGGCACAGGGGCAGGTGTAGCCGTCGGAGCAGCCGCAGCATACACCTCCGCGGGATAGACCGAGGCGGCAGGTGCAGCATACGCCTCTGCCCCCAATTCGCCCCCGTAGGTCTCATATGCCTGCATCCCCTGCGGCGGCATGGGTGCCGCCCCCTCTGCAGAAGTGCCCGTCATCCGATACTGATTCAGCACATTGGACGGCAGAATCGGCGCGGCAGGCGGCACGTACGCCGACGGCACATGCGGCACGCGCGTCTGCGTCTCGTCGACCGCAGCCGTCACCTCGATCATCTCCGCACCGCCAAGCACACCGCCCTCACGATATTTCTTTGTATGGAGGAGGACGGCATCGCTGCCGAGCTCGTCCTTGATCTGTTCCATGGCTTCCTTCACGGAGGAGGCACGCACCGTTCGGACCTGCACTTAGATTCTCACCACCCCAAGGATCTGGATTTCAACATTTTGCTCAATCTCCGCATGTGAGAGCACAATCAGCCCCGGAATGGAGCGCTCCACGAGATTGCGGAAATAGGGTCGCACGGTCGGACTCGTGAGCACGATGGGCTGATAGCCCTGATTCGTCAGCTTCTTGAGTTCCTCTTCCAGCGCCAGCAGGAGCTTCTGCATGGACTCGGGGTCGAGGCTGACGTAGGAGCCGTGCTCCGTGCGCTGCACACTGCCCGCAATCTTGTTCTCAATCGCAGGGTCGAGCGTGATGCACGGGAGCACTCCGTTCTGTACGTTCTGCTGCGTGATATGCCGCGCCATCGCATGACGCACATATTCCGTCAGGATGTCCGTATCCTTCGTCGCTGTGCCATAGTCGGCGAGCACCTCGAGGATCGTACTCATGTCGCGGATCGAGATGCGCTCGCTCAGGAGATTGGCAAGCACCTTCTGTATCTCGCCCACACTGAGCAGGTTCGGGACAACCTCGTCCACAAGCGCGCCATTGCTCTTATGGAGATTGTCGAGGAGGTTCTGCGTCTCCTGACGCCCGAGGATCTCAGCCGCATGCTGCTTGATGATCTCCGTGAGATGCGTCGCGAGCACGGAGACCGCGTCGACCACGGTATAGCCGTTCAGCTCCGCCTGCTCGCGCTCGTTCTCCGAGATCCAGAGCGCGGGCAGACCGAATGCCGGCTCCGTCGTCTCAATGCCCGGCACCTCCTCGAACACCGTTCCCGAGTTCATCGCAAGATAGTGATCGAGCATGAGCTCACCGCGTGCGATCTCAATGCCCTTGAGCTTGATGATATACGCATTCGGCTTGATCTGTATATTGTCGCGGATGCGGATGGTCGGCACGACGAGACCGAGTTCGAGCGCACACTGCCGCCGGATCATGACGATGCGGTCGAGCAGGTCGCCGCCCTGCCCCGTATCGACGAGCGGGATGAGGCTGTAGCCGATCTCGAGCTCCATCGGGTCGACCTGCAGGAGCGACACGATATTCTCGGGCGTCGTCGCCTCCTTCTTCGCCTTTGCCTTCTGCTCGACCTGCTGCACCTCCTGCTCCACCGCCTGACCGCGCTGCAGATTCCATGCAATCAGACCGCAGACCGCAGCGAGCGCCGTGAACGGAACGCCCGGCAACCCCGGCATGACAGCGAGGAAGAGGAGCACGCCCGTGAGGATCATAAAGATGCGCGCATTGCGGAAGAGCTGCTTCACGAGATCGCCGCCAAGGTTCCCCTCTGCCGCCGAACGCGTGACAATGATACCGGTTGCCGTAGAGATGAGCAGCGCCGGAATCTGTGCGACCAAACCTTCACCGACCGTCAGCAGCGTATAGGTCTGCAGCGCCTGTGCTGCATCCATATCACGCTGCAGCATGCCGATGACAAAGCCACCGCCGATGTTGATAATCATAATGACAATCGCGGCGATTGCATCTCCCTTGACAAACTTCGAGGCACCGTCCATTGCGCCGAAGAAATCCGACTCACGCTGCACCTTCTCGCGGCGCCGCTTCGCCTCCGCATCCGTGATCGCACCCTGATTGAGGTCGGCGTCAATCGCCATCTGCTTACCGGGCATCGCGTCGAGTGTGAAGCGCGCCGAGACCTCAGCCACGCGCTCCGAGCCCTTCGTGATAACAATGAAGTTGACAATGACGAGGATGACGAACACGATGAAGCCGACCACCGCATTACCGCCGACAACAAAGTTGCCAAACGCAGTAATAACCTCCCCGGCATAGCCATTGAGGAGGATCAGACGTGTCGAGGAGATATTCAGAGCCAGCCGAAACAGAGTCGTAATCAGCAGCAGCGAAGGAAAGACCGATAGGTCGAGCGCCTCCACATTGTAGATTGCCGACATCACAACGAGCAATGCAATCGTAATATTCAAGCAGATAAGAACATCCAAGATAATCGTTGGCAGGGGGATAATCATCATGATGACGATTGTCACAATGGCAACGGCGATCAGGACATCACTGTATCGTTGTATGAGATTGCCGGATGCAAGGGGATTTACACTGCCGGACTGCGGTGCTGCCATGCTCTCACTCACTCCCTCATTCCCTTAGGCGGACGAATATGCCGTTCGTCCTCTCAATATTATATCAAATATTACAAGTACGTCAAACGCCAATCGAGACTTTTGTCATAGATGCGCCAAATTCAGACCAATTCCAACGAATCAAGACAATCAATAATAACGTAATCTCATGCACCGCGCCGCCCATGCTTCAGACGGTAGACGTATGCAAGCACCTCGGCGACCGCCTGATAGAGTTCCTGCGGCACGGAGTTCCCCACCTCAACGGTGGCATAGAGCGTACGCGCGAGCGGCTTGTTCTCAATGATCGGCACGTGTGCCTCGCGTCCGATCTCCTTGATGCGCTGTGCAACGAGATCCTGCCCCTTGGCAATCACGGACGGCGCAATCATTCCCTGCTCATAGGCGAGTGCCACGGCATAGTGGGTCGGGTTTGTGATGATAACATCCGCCTTTGGAACTTCCTTCATCATGCGTGCCATCGCCATCTGCCGCTGCTTCTGGCGAATCTTGCCCTTGATCTGCGGGTCGCCCTCCGTCTGCTTCATCTCATCTTTGACTTCCTGCTTCGACATCTTGAGATCCTGCGTCGTCTGCCATTTCTGGTAGCCAAAATCCATGAACGCCATAATCATGATGACCCCGATGACGATGAACGACATCTGAAAGATGATCTCCGCGACCAGTGCGAGGCTCGTCGTCAGATCGAAGAACATGAACTGCGGCATTGCAAGGATCTGCTCGTGAATGAACCGATAGAGAAAGAAGCCAATCACGAGAATCTTAAAGAAGGACTTCACCAGCTCCACAAGAGAGCGCTTCGAAAAGATGCGCCCGAATCCGTTGATCGGGTTGAGCTTGTCCAGCTTGAACTCAATGGATTCTGTATTGAAGTTCAGCCCTACCTGGAAGAAGTTGATCGCAAGGCCGATAATCATGATGAAAACCATGATGGGAAACGCTGTTTTTGCAAGAACGAGGACAATGCCGATAAAGATGCGGAGAATGTTCTCCGTATCCACCGTCTGGTTCAGATTGCTGAACACATAGGTCGTATAGGTCGCAATCGATACGTAGATCGAGTCCCAGAGCAATTTTAGCCCGAAGAATCCGATGAGCAGAACGAAGGCGCTGTTGACCTCCTGACTGCGCGCAACCTGTCCTTTCTTGCGCGCATCGGCGCGTTTCTTCGCCGTTGGTTCCTCTGTCTTTTCCCCCGCAAAGCGCTGGAGATCAAAGACAAACGGCGGACTATTGGAGGGCTCGCACTGCAAGTGATATATTTCCATACATTTCATTGAACAGCACATCCAAAAACAGGACATAGAACGGAATGACCATCGACAGCACGGTGATACCAATCATCAGCTGCATCGGGATGCCGACGACAAAGATATTCATCTGCGGCATTGTACGTGCCAGAATTCCAAGCCCTACATTCGTGAGGAGAATCGCAAAGGTAATCGGCATTGCAATCTTCATGCCCGTGAGAAAAATACCATTTGTGAAGTTCGCAATCAGGAGCGCTATTGAGATATTCGGCTCGATCCCGGCGATCGGCACGACGCGAAAACTCTCCATGAGGGCGGCGATAATCATGTGATGCCCGTTTGTGACGAGCAGGATGATAATCGCCAAATTATAAAGAAAACTTCCGATGAGCGGTATCTGCTGACCGGAAGTCGGATCCACAACATTGACAATGGCAAATCCCACCTGCATATCCATGACCTTGCCCGCCATTGTAATCGCAGCAAAGGAGATATATGCCACAAAGCCGATCAGCCAGCCGATAAAGAGTTCACCGATTGCAGCGACAGCAAACATGATGATCGTCTCAGGAACAACAGGTGCGCCCAGCCCATCAATGACCGGAAAGAGTACGATTGTCATTGCAAGTGCCAAACCGACGCGGAAATACGCCGAGATATTCATACTGCCAAAGAACGGGGACACGAGAAAGATCCCGCTGATGCGTGTGAGCATCAGCAGAAATACCGCTATATGCCCCTGCAGCAGTTCATACAAATCCATGCACTGCCGCCCCCCTCAGCGCAGATACTGCGGCAGATTGACAAACACATTGGTCACGTACTCGACCATGATGCGTAGCATCCACGGACCGAAGATCAGGATTGCAACAAAGACCGCAATGATCTTCGGGATGAACGCGAGTGTCTGCTCCTGAATTGAGGTGGTCGCCTGAAAGACCGCCACCAAAAGACCGACAATCAGCCCAAGTCCCAGCATGGGAGCAGAGACCAGAAGAACGATGAAGAGCGCCTCCTGGGCAAGCTGGATGACCAAATCTCCGGACATCGCTCTGCCTCCCCGCTAACGGAAACTCATGATGAGCGACTGGATCAGCAGATGCCACCCATCAACCATAACAAACAGGAGAATCTTGAACGGCAGGGAGATCATGACCGGCGGCAGCATCATCATACCCATCGACATGAGGGTACTTGCGACAATCATATCGATCACGATGAACGGAATGTAGATCATGAAGCCGATCTGAAACGCTGTCTTGAGCTCACTGATGATAAATGCGGGGATGAGGGTAAAGGTCGAGACATCCTCCGGTCCCTCCGGACGCGGTGCTTCCGAGAGGTTGACAAAGAGCGCGAGATCGGATTCCCGCGTCTGGCGGAACATGAACTCACGCATGGGGGCGACAATATTATCCAGCGCCTGCTCCTGCGAAATCTGTCCCGCAAGATAGGGCTGTATGCCATTCTCATTCGCCTGTCCCCAGTAGGGTGCCATGATATAGAATGACAGAAAGAGCGAGAGTGCAATGACGACCTGATTCGGCGGCACATTCTGCGTCGATAATGCATTGCGCAAAAAGCCGATGACCACAACAATGCGGACAAAGGATGTCGTCATCACGAGAATGGCAGGTGCAAGGGACACAATCGTCAGCACTGCAAGCAGCTGCATTGTAGTCGCCACTTGCTGCGGATTCTCCGCTGTCCCCACATCCACACTCACCGAAGGAATCAGGGGCGCAGCCCCCGCATGACCCATTCCCAGCAGCAGGAGGAGCGCCGCACTCCCCAACACAAGCATTTTGCGCTCCAACCCCGTCCCCCCATTTCTCTTAGCCGCCTTCACTTACGGAAAAGCGGCGGTATCTTCTGAACAAAATCCGACAGAGAACCGAACTGCTCCTGAAAGACGCCTCCCCCAGAGGGCGCTGCACTACGAATCTCCTCCACCGTCTCCGGATCATCGATCTCCGTAATCAGGTGAATGTTCGCATCCGTCACCCCGAGTACGAAGACACGCCCAAACAGCTCCACAACACAGACCGAGCGATTCGGTCCGAGCGGCAGCTGCAGATAGACCTGTCCCCCGCGTTCGGCGAGTCTCTGCATGGAGTTCTTGCCAAAGGCGCGTGCCACAACATACGCCAGAATGACCACGAATGCAAAGACAGCAAAAAGGCTGACCACATAGGCGACCGTCGACCACCATGACACGGCCGACGGACGCGGGTCAGCCTCTTCATATCCGGCTAAATATCCGCCGCCCGTCTCACCTGCGGCAGATACATCTCCCATGCACACAAAAAGAAGAAGACATCCGAGCCACAGGGACAGCGAAACTATCCGTCCGTTCATCAGCCGACGGCTTTGCGGATGGCCTCCAGCACACGATCCGCCTGGAACGGCTTCACGATGAAGTCGCGCGCGCCTGCCTGAATTGCCTCGATAACCATCGCCTGCTGTCCCATAGCGCTGCACATAACAACCTTTGCAGCGGGATCGACCTTCTTGATCTCCTTGACAGCAGTGATGCCGTCCATCTCAGGCATCGTGATATCCATCGTCACGAGATCCGGCTTGAGCTCCTGATACTTCTCAAGTGCCTTCATGCCGTTCTCAGCCTCGCCGACAATTTCGTAGCCGTTCTTCGACAGGATGTCCTTCACCATCATTCGCATAAATGCTGCATCATCAACGACCAGAACGCGAGTTGCCATATTCTCATCTCTCCTTAATTCGATAGAACATCCCTATTCCAAAGGGCATTAAACGCGCACACAAAGTATGTGCTTTTTTCATCGTTACTCATTATAACGAAATCTGCCCTCTGTGACAAGGATTTTCTACACCACACCCAAAAGTTCCATTACCTTCCGTTACTGAAGGCGTGCAGCACGCTCCAGCGGGCTGACAATCTCTGTGATACGAACGCCGAAGTTCTCGTCGATGACGACAACCTCACCCTTCGCCAGATACTTGCCGTTGACCATGATATCCACGGGTTCGCCGGCAAGTTTATCCAATTCCACGATCGATCCCTTTGTCAGATCGAGGATATCCTTGATCGACTTCTTCGTCCGACCAAGTTCCACGTTGACCTGAAGCGGTACGTCGAGAATAAGACCGATATTTGCATCATTGACCTGTACCGGAGCGGAGCTCAGCGGTGTAAACTGAGCAGACTGTACCGGCACATTCGACGCGACATGTGGCTGCATAGGCGGTGCTCCATATCCATAGTTTGCAGGTGCAGCAGCTGCTGCGGGAGCCGACGGCGCTGCCGGTGCAGGCGCTGCAGCTGGGGGAGGAGGCGGTGCGGCGGCTGCCACGACAGCTTCTTCCTCATTATCGACATCCGGCTGCTGATTCATCAGTGCGTCGACCATATCCCTTGCGACGTCGAGCGGCAGGAGCTGCATGATCTCACTGTCGATGAGACCGTCCACCTCCATGCGGAACGATGCCTGAATGATCGGATCGACCTTGTCGAGAAGCTTGGATACGACCTCCTCCGTCCCGAGATCGACGAGTGTGACCACGGGTGGGGTAATATCCACCTTCTTGCTGAACATTGAGGAAAGCGAGGTTGCAACGCTGCCCATCATCTGGTTCATGCACTCGCTGACCGCACTCATATGGAGTTCGCTCAGCTCCGCATCGGGATTCGTGCCGTCATTGCCCATCATCAGATCGGCGATGATCGCAGCATCCTTCGCCTGGATACAGAGGACATTATTGCCCTCAATCCCAACACTGTAACCGACCTCCACCACGAGGAAGGGAAGCGGATACTTTTCCTTGAGCGTGCGCAGATTGGACACCGACACCGTCGGCGTTGTGATCGACACCTTGCGTCCAAGGAGGACGGAGAGCGTCGTCGCGGCGCCGCCCATCGAGATATTGCCGATTTCCCCGAGTGCGTCGCGTTCCAGATCGGTAATGCCGGCGTCATCGCTGCCGGAAGATGAGTCGGCCGCGGGGGCGGCTTCATCGGCAGACGAGTCATCGCCGCCCGCTCCACCGCTTAGGAGGGCATCAATCTCCTCCTGCGAGATCATATCATCACTCATTCGCGTCGTCATCTCCTTCTATAATGCCGGATATTTGCACAGCCATGCGTTTTCCGGATGTCCCCGGATGCGCGCGGAACTTCGCATTGGAACCAACGTAGCAGACGAGTTCATCCTTCGCCAGCGTGTCCAGTTGGAGCACATCCCCAAACCCAAGTGTCAGGAACTCGTGGATCGTAATATCGACCGTACCAAGTTCCACCGTAAACGGCACCCGTGTCCGTTCAATCTTGCGCTGCAGCTCCGCCACCTGCTCGGGCGAACTCTCCTTATCCACGGAGGATGCCACCCAGAACGACGTGGTGAGCTTCGACATGACCGGCTCGAGCACCAGATAGGGAATGCAGATGTTCATCATGCCGTCGACCTCGCCCATTTTGATGTGAATCGTGACGAGCACGACCATGTCACTGGGCGGTACGATCTGTGCGAACTGCGGATTCGTTTCCATCGTCTCGAAGTTCGGACGGAACTCCACCACATTGCTCCATGCTTCCTTGAAATAATTGGTCACCGTATCGATGAAACGGCGCATGACCGCCGTCTCAATGTCGGTTAGCGCGCGCGACTTAAGGCCGGATTTCCCTTCTCCGCCGAAGACGCGGTCGATATAGGCAAACGCCACATCCGTGTTGACCTCGACAATGATGTTCCCCTTCAGCGGCGGCAGCGCGAGAATCCCAATGACCGATGGATTCGCCATGGACTGAACGAACTCCTGATAGGTTAGCTGCTCGACTGACAACACCTCGATCTCGACCATGGTACGCAGAGTTGCCGACAGATATGTGTTCAGAAGACGCGAAAAGCTCTCATGCAGCATGAAGAGCGTGCGGATCTGATCCTTTGAGAACCGATCCGGCCGCTTAAAGTCATAGACCTTGACCTTGCGTTCCTCTTCTTCCGCCTTGACTTCCTCGGCGGAAACCGAGCCATCTGAAAGAGCCGAGAGCAGCTTATCTATTTCAGATTGAGACAGTACGTCCTCAGCCAAGACTCTTCCCCCTTCCCATTGTGCAGTGATTCATCGTGCTTACTGCAGCAGGAAGCTCGTGATGTAAACATCATAAACAGAGCCCTGACCCAGACGTTCATTCAGCGCGTCCTTCAGCTGCTTTTTCAGTTCATCCTGCTTGGATGCATCGAACTCCTCGAGCGGTGCGGCACGCAGGAACTGCATCGTCGTATCGAGGATCTTCGTCTCCGCGACCGAACCGACCTTGCCGTCCACAACATTGTCCGATTTCCCGGGGTTCAGCTCAAGAACGATGCCCGCCTTGAGGAACTTGCCGGAACGCCCGCCGCCGACATTGACGAGGATGCCTTCCTTCGGATCGCCAAGCTTGTAGAACACGCCCGGATCGTGATTTGATCTGCTCCCGCCGCCATCGTCCGCACGCGAAGGCGTCTCCGCCTGCGAGAAGATGTAGTACGAGATGCCTCCGGCCGCTGCCACTGCGACAAGAACCGCCACAATGACCACGACAATCATCATGAGCATGGGCGATTTCTGCTTTGGCTGTTCAGCCGCCTGTTCTTCCTTTTCCTCCGCCATGAGTTTATTCCCTCCCTAAAAATGACCACGAAGCCGCAGCGGCTCCACACACAGGCACTCCCTTGCCACGAAGAGGAAGACCGTTCCTCCTATTATACCAAAGGAATGGAATTTCGCCAACTAATTTTGATGAAGTGCACGCCGATACTTGATGGTGCGGCGCACAATCTCCTCCATCGGCTCCTCGACGATCAGCTTCTTGCCGTTGGTCAGCGTAACGACCGTATCCGGCGTCTCCTCGATGCTCTCAATGATCTCCGCATTGAGGACGAACTCTCCTTTTTTGTTCGTCTTGGAGTTGAACTTCGTCAGCATAATCATGACAGGCTTTCCCTCCATTCCCTTCCCGTTTTCTGCGCGCAGCAAAAATTACGTGCATATGATTACCTGATATACTTTCGCCGTCATCATCACTTTTCCTTTTTTTTTAGGACTATTTTTTCATCATAGCTTAAATTTTTCACAAAAAATTACCCGAGCTGGGATAAAAATGACAGCGAGCGCAGCGGATGACCAACGAGTTCCCGCACATGCGCGAGCACGAGCGACTCCGCCATCATGAGCGTCCCGCCGCGCAACTGCAAGGCGGGCGGGTTCTCCCAGTCGAGCTGCTCGAGCCCAGTGAGGAGCGTACGCAGCTCCCCCGAAAAATCTGCACTGTCCTCCGTGCGGCAGTCCGCGCAGAGAACGCCGTTCTCCTGCGCGTGGAAGAAGGCATCCCCCTCGATCGGAGTGCCGCAGTGCAGGCAGCGTTCATAGCTCTGCTCGAGACCCGCCGCCGCGAGCGTCTGCAGGACGGCGGCGAGCGCCGTGACGCGTGGATTGCGCGTCTCGAACGCCGTGAGGATCGCAGAGAGACGATCAAAGAACGCCTCATCCGCAATGCCCTCGGGCATAAATTCGCGGATGACCTCCGCGACAAAGGTCGCATAGGCGAGCGCCGTGAGGTCGAGCGAGAGCTTTGCGTGATGGGCACGCACGCTCGCCGTCTTGACGGTCTCGATGCGTCCCCCCTCGGCGAATTGCAGCTCGGCGTGCACGAACATCTGCATTGCGCCCGCAAGCGGACTCCGCGGGCGTCGGCAGCCGAACGCTGCGGCGCGCAGGAGCCCGCGCTCGCGCGTGAAGATCGTCATGACCTTATCCGCCTCGCCCCAGCTGCGCGCACCGAGGACAATGCCCTCTGCCCCGTAGAGCGCCATCTAGTCTTCCGCCTCCTGCACGCCGTCGGCGGGAGACTGCGCGGATTTTTTCGGCAGGGACTTCTTTTTCCGCTCAGCAAGCGGCATGACGGCGCCCGCCGTAAGCATATACTGCAGCGCCTCCTCCTTTGGGATGTCGATCGTCACCGCGTCCTCCTCCTTGACGAGCAGGGTCGTCCCCGAGGTCATATTGAGGCTCCACGGGACGAAGACGCAGATATAGCCGCCGCCCATCGCCGCCTGGAAGCGCGGCGGCAGATCCGCCATGACGAAGCCGAGTGCACGCGCGCCCTGATAGGGCACGTGGACAACGCGCTTGAAATTGCTGCTCGAGTCGAGCACGGCTTCGGAGAGCCGCTTCACACTCGTGTAGATGAACTTCACGAACGGGATCGTGCCAATCATGTTCTCGCCGAACGCAATGAGCTTTGCGAGCGCCCAGTTCGTCGACGCCCAGCCGACAGCGTAGATCACGAGAACGAGCGTGATGATGCCCATTCCCGGAAAATAAAAGGGCAGATACTGCCCGAGCACGCCCTCCGTGAAGCGCAGCGTCCACTCGATGACGAGCAGCGTGATGATGACGGGCACGAGGACGAGCAACCCGTTCACAAAACTCCGTGAGACCTGCTTCATCGTGCGCCGATAGAGCTTGTTCAGCCGCAGCGTCATCTCCTGTCCCCCCCCTTTTTTAGGTTCTATGATAAATGGAGTGCCCCGTGCGAACTCCACGCAAACACTTAGTTACGCAAGCGGTCGCGTTCTCGTTCGCTGAGGGAATCACGGACTCATTCAGCCATTCATCTTGGCACATCTTTTCCGCCCTCTCTGCGTCGATAAATCCTCAGCATAGCCACCGCTATGCCTGCGGTTTATCTTCTTGACAGGACGAAAAATCTGCACCAATCTGAACGGCATCATTGAGTTCGTGATTCCCTAATACCTGCGGACTTCTTAAACGCGCTTCGCTTGAACGAAAGAAATCCGCAGGGGGCGAGTCGAACGCTTTTCTC
>NZ_CP016201.1:1541143-1568989 GCF_001683335.1 Selenomonas sp. oral taxon 126 | reverse complement strand
TGAGGGAATCACGGACTCATTCAGCCATTCATCTTGGCACATCTTTTCCGCCCTCTCTGCGTCGATAAATCCTCAGCATAGCCACCGCTATGCCTGCGGTTTATCTTCTTGACAGGACGAAAAATCTGCACCAATCTGAACGGCATCATTGAGTTCGTGATTCCCTAATACCTGCGGACTTCTTAAACGCGCTTCGCTTGAACGAAAGAAATCCGCAGGGGGCGAGTCGAACGCTTTTCTCCGCTTGCTCCACTAGGGTTTGCTTTGGAGCATCGCACGGCGCTGTTTTCGTTTTCCCGTAACATATGACAAAGAGACTTTTTCATATGTCCTCGTGAAATCCGAATTCGCGCAGGGCGTTTGCCCGATTGCGCCAGTCCTTGCGCGTCTTGACCCAGAGATCGAGATAGACCTTCGACCCGAGCAGGGTCTCCACATCGGCGCGCGCACGCTGCCCGATCGTCCTGAGGAGCGCCCCGCGCGCACCGATGACAATGCCCTTCTGCGACTCGCGCTCGACGTAGATCACGGCGCGGATGTAGACATCGCCCTTCGCGCGCGTCGTCATCTCCTCGATGTCGACCGCAACCGCGTGCGGGATCTCGTCCCGCGTCAGTTCCAGTACCTTCTCGCGCACAAGCTCGGCGACAATCAGCCGCTCGGGCTGATCCGTCACCATATCGGCGGGATAGTACTGTGGTCCCTCGGGCAGATACTTCTTGATCTCCCCGAGCAGCCCGTCCAGATTCTCCCCCTCGCGCGCGGAGATCGGCACAATGCCCGCAAAGTCGTACGTCTTTGCATAGTTTGCAATCACGGGCAGACTCTCCTCGCGCGGGATGCAGTCCACCTTGTTCACGGCGAGCAGGACGGGCACGCGTACATTTGCAAGCTGCTTTAGGATGTACTGCTCGCCCGCCCCCATCCTCTCCGTCACGTCCACGACGAAGACGACGACATCGACGCCGTGCAGCGCCCCCTCCGTCGCCTTTGCCATGTAGTCACCGAGCTTGTGCTTCGGCTTGTGCACGCCCGGCGTGTCGAGGAAGATGATCTGTGCGTCCTCCTCCGTCAGGATGCAGAGGATGCGGCTGCGCGTCGTCTGCGGCTTGTCGCTCATGATGGCGATCTTCTGCCCGATGAGCGCGTTAATCAATGTGGATTTTCCAACATTCGGCCGCCCGATCACGGCGGCGAAGCCCGATTTATGTCCATTCATCGTGTGATTCCCAGTTCCTCCATGACACGGCGCTGCTCCTCCTCCATCTCGAGCCGCTCCTCCTCCTCCATGTGGTCGTAGCCGAGGAGGTGCAGCATGCCGTGCACCGTGAGAAAGGACAGCTCGCGCAGCTCCGTATGCCCGTACTCCGCCGCCTGTGCCCGCATGCGCTCGAGCGAGATGATGAGATCGCCAAGCACTTCATGCGCCCCGCCGCCGATGATCTCCGGCTCCTCACTCTCCGTAAGGGCAAAGGAAATGACATCCGTCGGACGGTCAACGCCGCGATACTCCCTGTTGATGACGTGAATGTGCGCGTCATCCGTGAGCGTTACGCTCACCTCGGCGTCCTCCACGTCGTAGAGCCGTCCAACCGCCAAAATCGCGCGGCGCACGGCTTCCCGCTCCTCCTCGGAGACGGGCAGATCCTCGGGCTCGCAGCGAATCTCAATCTCCATGCTTTTGTCCCCGCTTTTTCTCCCACGCGCCGTACGCCTCGACAATGCGCGTCACAACCTCGTGGCGGATGATGTCCACGGGCTCGAGCCGCACGATGCCGACGCCCCGCACCCCCTTTAGGATTTGGCACGCCTGCTTCAGCCCCGACACCGTGCCGCGCGGCAGGTCGACCTGCTCGAGGTCGCCTGTCACCACCATGCGCGAGCCGAAGCCGAGGCGCGTGAGAAACATCTTCATCTGCGCGCCCGTCGTATTCTGCGCCTCGTCGAGGATGATGAAGGAGTCCTCGAGTGTGCGTCCGCGGATGTAGGCGAGCGGTGCAACCTCGATCAGCTGGCGGCTCATCATCTTCTGATAGCCTTCAGCGCCGAGGATGTCCTGCAAGGCATCGTAGAGCGGCCGCAGATAGGGATTGATCTTCTCCGTCAGATCGCCGGGCAGAAAGCCCAGATGCTCGCCTGCCTCCACGGCGGGACGCGTGAGGATGATGCGGCTCACCTCACGGTTGCGCAGTGCTGCGACCGCCATCACAACCGCGAGATAGGTCTTGCCCGTACCCGCAGGGCCGACGCCGAGCGTCACGGCGTTGCGCCGGATCTTCGCGAGATAGTCGCGCTGTCCGAGCGTCTTTGCACGCACCTCCTTGCCCTTTGCCGTCACGAGCAGCACCTCGGCAAAGAGGGCGTGCAGCTCCTCCACGCGCCCCGCGCGCACAAGCTGTGCGCCGTAGTTCACCTCATGCGTCGTCAGCTTCGCACCCTGCCTGTGATAGAAGAGGAGTTCCTGCACGAGCACGCGCGCGGCGACAACATCCTCCTCTGCCCCCGTCACGGCGAGCGCCGTGCCACGGCTCACGATGCGGCAGGCAAAGACCTCCTGCATGCACTGCAGCAGCGTGTCACGTTCCCCGAGGAGCGCCGCCGCCTCATGCATATCCCTGAACTCAATCGTCTCCGTCGTCTCCTGCAAGAACAAACCTCCTTTATCAGTACTGTTTTTGGCTCTTTGTCATATGTTACGGAAAATCGGAAACAGAACCGTGCGATGCTCCTAAGCAAACCCTAGTGGAGCAAGCGGAGTATAGCGTTCGACTCGCCCCCTGCGGATTTCTTTCGTTCAAGCGTAGCGCGTTTAAGAAGTCCGCAGGTATTTAGGCGAACGAGAACGCGACCGCTTGCGTAACTAAGCGTTTGCGGGGAGTGCGCACGGTGGCATTCCGTAACATTTATCATAGAACCCTGTTTTTATTTCAGGCCGCGCCACATTTTCGCAACACATTTGGTGTCAGAATCGCTGCAATGACGAGCACAATCCCGACGACCTGCATCATGACAAAATGCGTGTCAAAGATGAGCCACGCAAAGATAACGCTCGCCACCGGCTCGATTGTCGCCGTGATTGCCGTCTCCTCGGGACTCAGCCAGCGCAGCCCCACATTGAACGCAAAGAAGGCGACAATCGTCCCAAGTCCGATGATGATGAGGAGATCAAGCCACGTCTCCGCCGTGAAAAAACTGCCTACATCGAAAATCACCTGTGTCACGGGCAGGAGCGAGATGCCGCCGATCAGCATGCAGACTGCGAGCAGAAAGAAGCGGTCAAAGAGCCGCAGCAAGCGCACGGGATAGATCATCGCAAAGACGAAGGTCGCGCCCGAGATGAGACTCCAAATGACGCAGGACATCGGCACGGAGAGCCGCCCGATATCACCGCCCGTCACGAGGAGGAACACCCCCGCCACCGCCGCGACGACCGTCCCCGTCTCCGCCGCCGACGGCAGACGCCGCCAGCGCACGGCGAGATAGAGGATCATCATGGCGGGGCTCGTGTAGCCGATGACCGTCGTCGCCGCTGCATCCCCCTCCGCAATCCCCATGAAATAGGAGAACTGCACAATCATGATCCCGAGAATGCCGTGAATCGCGAGCTGAACGAGCAGGCGTGGATCGCGCCGCAGAGAGCGGATACCACGTCTGAGGCCCCCGCTCCAATACGCGAGCAGGAAGAAGAGTGCGCTCGAGAGGAAGAGCCGCACCTGTGTCAACTCGATGGGGATATGCGTAGACTGCGTGTAGAAATGCTGCGCCGCCGTGCCGCTCGCCGCCCACATCGTACCCGCGAGCAAGACGAGCAGAACGGCGGAGAGATGGGACATTACGCCTCTCCCTGCTCGTGCTTCACGACCTCCACGATCGCGCCGCAGACCTCCTCGAGCTGGTTCTGATCGCTGCCCTCCGCCATCACGCGGATCAGCGGCTCCGTCCCCGAGGGACGCACGAGCACGCGCCCCTCGCTGCCGAGGATGCGTTCGCCCTCTTTGATGGCGGCACGGATCGCGGGATTCTCCTCCCAGCCCGCCTTTGTCTTCACGCGCACATTCACAAGGAGCTGCGGATAGGTCGTCATCATGGCATTCAGCTCCGACGCCTTCTTTCCGCTGCGGCGCAGCGCTGCAAGCACCTGCAACGCCGTGATGAGTCCGTCGCCCGTCGTCGCATGCTCGGCAAAGATGATGTGTCCCGACTGCTCGCCGCCAATGGTATAGCCGTTTGCACGCATGGACTCAAGCACATAGCGGTCGCCGACCGCCGTCACATCGACACGGCCGCCGAGCTCCGCGATTGCCTTGTGGAAGCCGATGTTCGCCATCACCGTCGTCACAACCGTCTTGTGCGGCAGACGCCCCGCACGGATCATCTCCGAGGCGCACGCAACGAGGATGTGGTCGCCGTCGATCAGCGCCCCCGTCTCATCGAGGCAAAGACAGCGATCCGCGTCGCCGTCGTGCGCGATGCCGATGTCTGCATGATGCTCGAGTACCGTGCGCCGCAGCGAGTCGAGATGGGTCGAACCGCAGCCGTCGTTGATGTTCACGCCGTTGGGCAGCGCGTGGATCACCTTTACCTCGGCACCAAGGCGGCGCAGCACCTTCGGCATCGCCTCGTATGCGGCACCGTTCGCGCAGTCGAGCACGATCTTCATGCCGTCGAAGCGCTCCGTGCACGTGCCCACCACGTAGTCAATATACTGATTGAGCAGATCGTCGCGGTACTCCACAATGCCGATTGCCTTGCCCGTCGGGCGCGCCGCATCGTCATTCGTCTGCAAGCGGCGCACGAGCGCCTCGAGCTCGTCCTCCACCGCATCCGGCAGCTTGTAGCCGTCCCCGCCGAAGAATTTGATCCCGTTGTCGGAAAATGGATTGTGCGAGGCGGAGATCACAATGCCCGCCTGCATCCTGTGCTCGCGCGCGAGATAGGCAACCGCAGGCGTTGGCACCACGCCTGCAAGCAACGCGATGCCGCCCGCCGAGCAGATGCCCGATGTCAGTGCCGCCTCGAACATCTCGCCCGAGATGCGCGTATCGCGTCCAATCAGGATGCGCGGGCGCTCCTCCGAATGCGCACCGAAGTAGAGCGTCGCCGCACGACCGAGATGATATGCCAGCTCCGGCGTCAGCTCCGTATTTGCCTCACCGCGCACGCCGTCCGTACCAAAAAGTCTCACCATGAACAGCCCCCTATTGAAACATTATCGCTATTTTATCTTTATAATCTACTTCATATTTCCCAAAAATGCAAGCGCGGCTTTCAGCCCGTCGAGTGCCGCGCTCATAATGCCGCCCGCATAGCCCGCGCCCTCGCCAATGGGGTACAGCCCCGCCGCAGAGACCGATGCCATTGTCGCCGCATCGCGCAGAATGCGGCAGGGCGCAGACGAGCGCGACTCCACGCCCGTCATCGGCACATCCGCCGCTCCAAATCCCGGCACACGCGCCTCCCAAAATGTAAGCGCACGCGCGAGCGACGCCGTGCACGCAGGGGGCAGCAGCGCACGCAGATCCGCAGGGTGCACGCCCGGCACATACGTCGGCGTAACGGCAAAGTCCCGCATGCCCGTCCGCCCCGCGCAGAAATCGCCAACGGACTGCACGGGCGCACAATAGTCCCCGCCGCCGAGGCGAAACGCACGCTCCTCCATCTCCCGCTGAAAGCGGATACCGCCGAGCACATCACCGCCCCAGTCCGCAGGTGTCACCTGCACAAGCAGGGCGCTGTTCGCTATCCCAGAGTCGCGGCGATAGTTGCTCATCCCGTTCGTCACGAGCCGCCCCGCCTCCGACGCCGCCGCGACCACCATGCCGCCGGGGCACATACAGAACGAGTACACACCGCGCCCGCCCGCCTCGTCGCGGTACGTCATCGCATAGTCGGCGACGGGCAGCTGCGGACTGCCCGCTGCCGCACCGTACTGCATGCGGTCGATGAACGCCTGCGCGTGCTCGATGCGCACCCCGACGGCAAACGCCTTTGCCTCCATCGCGAGACCTGCCTCATGCAGCATGGCGTACGTATCGCGCGCCGAGTGCCCGATACCAAAGAAGGCGGCATCGGTGGGAATCCGCTCCGCATCGTTCACAACGAGCGCCGCGAGCCGTCCCGCGCGCAGCTCTATGCCCGTCACCTGCGCGCCGAAGCGCACCTCTCCGCCCATGCGGATGATCTCACGGCGCAGATTCTTCACCACGCGCCGCAGCACATCCGTCCCGATGTGCGGCTTTTGCAGGTATCGGATCTCCTCGGGCGCGCCCGCCGCGACAAACGCCTCGATGATCTCGCGCATGCGCAGGTCATTGCTGCGCGCCGTCAGCTTACCGTCCGAGAACGTCCCCGCGCCGCCCTCGCCGAACTGCACATTCGACGCGGGGTCGAGCCCCCCCGTCTGCCAGAAGCGCGCAACATCCGCCGTCCGACGCTCCACATCCTGCCCGCGCTCAAGGACGAGCGGCGCACAGCCCGCACGTGCAAGCGCCCACGCAGCAAAGATGCCCGCAGGGCCGAATCCCACGACGACGGGGCGCAAACCGCCGCCCCCAACGCGCGGGATCATCAGCGGCGTATCGACAGGCACCGGCATAATATCCTTGTCCCGCCGCAGCCGCGCGAGCACAGCGCGCTCCTTCTCCACAGAGATATCGAGGGTATAGCCCCATACAATCGGCGCGCCGCGCCTGCGCCGCGCATCCAGCGCCTTATGAACGACAATCACCCCGTGCACGGCACAGGGTGATACATTCAGACGCTCCGCTGCAGCTTCTGCGAGCGGGCGCGTATCGTCATAGGGAACGCGCAGATTTTTCACGCGAATCATTTCATTGCTCCAACTTTAATCTCCACCGTCACATTCGGGTTCGTCACCGTCACACCGGAGGGCAGTGCAAGCTGCACCTGTCGCTTCTCCGTCTCACGCACATTTGCGAGAGAGAACTCCTCCGTACTGATGCTCGAGATCTTGCTGATCACATCCTCTGTGCCCGCGATCTCAATGCGCGCCGGCTCGGCGCTGACCCCTTCGAGTTTCAGATTCGGCGGGAGGTCACTACGCGGGCGCGGCTGCACCTCGACCACCTTGCGTGTGAGGCCGCGCGCCAGCTTCACCGTGACCTCTGTCGCGGCGGGCGCAATCGTCACCCCCGCAACCTCACGTCCATCGCTGTTCAACGCGACCAGACTCACTGTCACACGATCATCGGCAGACTGCCCATGCAGATTGATATGCCCTACAACGTGCACAACCTGATTGACGAGACTGCGCGGCCCCTCGACCGTTGCAGCCTCACTGTCCTGCACAATCCTATCCACCGTAAAGCCCGACGCAGGCGAACCGCTGAGCGTCAGCTCCGCCCTGAACGTCTTTTGTACCAGACGATCCAAATTCACCATAATCTTGTCCGGCGAAACCCCCAGCAACTCAAAGCCGTACGGAATCGTCGTTTCAACCGTATAGTCCCTGTCTCCCTCCGTGAAGTCAGCGAGATTCACACGTGCGTGGAAATCGCTGCGGTCTGCCGCAACAAAGAAGGAGCGCGGCGCGCGCACGCGAATCGACACCGTATCCGCAGCCGCATTCATCAGATAGCCGTCCGGCGCATTCTCGATCGTCACCGGCACCGTATAGCTGCCCTCAATCGCGGGGTTCTGATCGTTCATTACATAGAGCCAGAGCACAACCGCCACAATGATGGCAGCAATCTTCGCGGGAAGGTTGTGCTGCACAATACTCCGAAGCCTCGTCATCATTTCTTCCTCCAGCTCCGAATCATATCCAGAATCGACGAACGCGCCCCATATGCAAAGGCGGGCGTCAAAATATGTGTCAGCTGATCTCCGTCCAGATGACGGTGAATCCGCCCGTTCTCGGCGATCGAGATCGTCCCCGTCTCCTCACTCACAACCACGACGAGCGCATCGCACTGCTCCGAGAGACCGATCGCGGCGCGGTGCCGCGTCCCGAGCTCCGTCGAGAGACTACGGTTCTCCGTGAGCGGCAGGAGACAGCCCGCCGCAATCAGGCGCTTGCCGCGAATCACCGCCGCACCGTCGTGCAGGGGAGTATTCGGGATGAACACATTCATGAGGAAATCCGACGTAATGAGACCGTCAATCTGAATGCCCGTCGCGCTGATATCGTTCAGCCCCATATCGCGCTCAATGACGAGCAGGGCGCCAATCTTGTTCGCTGAGAGAATCTTCACCGCGCTGCGAATCTCACGGATTGTACTCTGTGCCTCTTCATCGTCCATGAGTCCGCCCGCACGGAAAAAACGCCCCTGCCCGAGATGCTCGAGTGCACGCCGCAGTTCCGGCTGGAACACAATCGGCAGCGCGACAAAGAGCAGCGTCACGGACTTCTGCAGGAGCCATGAGATCACATGCAGTTCAAAATAGCTCGCGACCACCGTCACGCCGAGGAGCACGAGAATGCCCTTTGCAAGCGTGATTGCACGCGTATCCTCGAGCATGACATAGACGCGGTAGAGAATGAACGCTACGATCAGGATATCGAGAATATCCAGCAGCGTAATCGTCGACAGAATGCCGCGAAACTGCGTCGGCATCGTAAAATCAAGCGGCATAAGACCCCCCAAGGAAAACGCTTCCCTTTCGTATGTCCTCCAATACATCCCTCAGCGATGCCCTTCTCTCGTACATCACTGCTATATTTTAAAAATTCTCTCCGAATATCGAAAATCCTTGTGACCTGTCGTATTCCGAAAAAAAAATTTCGTCCTCCGTCAAAAGGATTCCGAACGCATCGGAATCCCCTTGCAAAGAGAACGAAATCATATTATCTGCCTGCCTCAGCAGATCCTGCGGATCCAGCCCTCGGGCGCTTCGACCGTCCCGAGTTGGATGCCGCGCAGCGTATCGTAGAGTTTTTGGAGAACCGGCCCCATATGCTCCATCCCGCTCGGGAATGCGATCACCTCATCGCCGTGCGTCACCGAGCCGACCGGTGAGATCACCGCCGCCGTGCCGCACAGACCGCACTCGGCGAACTCGGGCAGCTCTGCAAATGCAACGGGGCGCTCCTCCACCTTCATGCCGAGGATATGCTCCGCGATGTGCACGAGCGAGCGCCGCGTGATCGACGGCAGGATCGACTCCGACTGCGGCGTCACCACCGTACCATCCTTCGTCACGAAGAGGAAGTTCGCGCCGCCCGTCTCCTCGACATACGTGCGTGTCGCCGCATCGAGGAACATATTCTCATCGAAGCCCGTCGCATGCGCTACCATGTAGGCATGCAGACTCATCGCGTAGTTCAGCCCCGCCTTGATGTGCCCCGTCCCGTGCGGCGCCGCGCGGTCGAAGTCGCTCACGCAGAGGCGCACGGGCTTCGCGCCGCCCTTGAAGTAGGGTCCCACAGGCGTTGCAAAGAGGCGGAACTGGTACGCATCCGCCGGCTTCACGCCGATCACCTCGCCCGTTGCAAAGATGAGAGGGCGCAGATAGAGCGATGCGTCCGAGCCGTACGGCGGCACATAGTCACGATTTGCCGCGACCACCGCATCCACAGCCTCGATAAATCGCTCCTCGGGGAACGAGGGCATCTCGAGATACGCCGCCGACGCATACATGCGCGCCGCATTGAGATCGGGGCGGAACGTCACGATATGCCCGTCCACCGTCTCATATGCCTTCAGCCCCTCGAAAACCTCCTGACAGTAGTGCAGAATGCCCGCACACTCGCTGAGCGTCACCGTCGCATCGGATGTGAGCCCGCCCGCATCCCACGCGCCGTCTGCATAGTTCGACACATACCGCTCGGGCAGCGCGCGGTACGCAAACCCGAGATTTCCCCAGTCAATATCCGCTCTTGCCATAACTCCGCCTCTTTCCTACAAAAAATGCAGTCCTATCATAGTACCACACGGCAGTCTTGTCAACCAAGTTCCTTCAGCGCCTCAGGCAGCAGCGCCAGAATATCCCCCGCGAGCAGCCCATTGCCGCTGCGCTCATATGCCAGATCACCCGCGCGCCCGTGCGCATACACGCCGACAATCGGCGTCATCCCGCTCTCCATCTGCCGCATGAGCCCCACGACCGTACCCGCGAGCACATCACCCGCGCCCGCCGTCGCCATGCCCGCATTGCCGCACGTCGTAAAGAACGCATCCCCGTCGGGATAGACCACAATCGTACACGCGCTCTTCACGACAAAGACCGCCTGATGCGCGCGCGCCGCCTCCCGCGCCTCATGCAGCAGATCGGCGGCGACCTCCTCCGCATCCTTGCCGAGCAGCGCCGCGAACTCACCGAGATGCGGCGTCAGAATCGGCACCTGCGGCAGATCGCGCAGCGCGTCGAGATGTCCGATGAACGCCGCGATTGCATCCGCATCCATCACCAACGGCGCCTTCACATCGGCAGCAAAGAGTCGGACGAACTCGCTCGTCTCAGGCTTACGCCCAAGCCCCGGCCCCACGAGCACTGCGTCCATATTCTGCGCGAGCGCAAGCGCCGCCTCAAGCGCCTGTATGCCGCCGAAATATCCCGCCCCTTCGTCGGGTATGGGCACAACCATCGCCTCCGTCAGCTTCGCCGCAAGCACGGGATAGATGCGCTCAGGCACGGCGAGCGTCACCAGCCCCGCACCGATTCTGAGCGCCGCCTCCGCCGCGAGTGCCGCCGCGCCCGTCATGCCGAGTGAGCCGGCAAGCACGAGGATGCGCCCGCAGCTGCCCTTGTGCACATCGCGTGCACGCGGGGGCAGGAGCTTCGCCGCAGCCTCACGCGTGATGAGCGATTGGCGCAGCGCCTCCCCTTCAAGCAGGGCATGCGGGATGCCGATATCATCCACGAGCAGCTCCCCCGCCGCATTCGCCCCCGCGCCGAGGAGATGTCCCACCTTCGGCAGACCGAGCGCGAGTGTACGCGTCGCGCGTACGGCAGCGGCTGTGATCCGCCCCGTGTCCGCCTCCACGCCGCTCGGCACATCAATCGCCATCACAGGCTTTGCCGCCGCATTGATCTCCTCAATCAGGCGCAGGACAGGCGCACGCAACGCGCCATGCGTCCCCGTACCGAGGATGCCGTCCACAATCGCATCGGCGAACCGCAGCGAGACACGCAGCCGATCCCAGTCGCGGTCACTCACGAGCGGACGGATCTCCACGCCCATCGCACGCAGCGCATCGTACATTGCGCGCGCCGCCTCGCCGAGACGCTCCTCCTCCCCCATGAAGAACAGCTTCACACGCGCCCCCATATTCACGAGATGGCGCGCCGCTGCAAAGGCATCGCCGCCGTTATTCCCGCCGCCGGCAAAGACAACGAACGCCTTGTCCGCTGCGCTGCCGATCATCGCGGCAGCCTCCTCCGCCGTCCGCCGTCCCGCATTCTCCATCAAGGCGACTGCAGGCAGCCCGTAGTCCTGCACCACCTGCGCATCAATCCGGCGCATATCCTCTGCAAACGATACATTCATCGCTGACCCTCCAATATACAATATGCCGTCGCGTAGTCGCGCTCATGAGAGAGCGTAATCCACACGCGATCCGCACCCATCTGTGCCGCAAGCGCGGCGAAATGTCCGCGCAGATGTACCACAGGCGCGCCGAGCGCATCCGGCAGAATCTCGATCTCCGTCATCCTGCCATCGCGCAGCCCCGTCCCGAACGCCTTCATCACTGCTTCCTTGCCCGCAAAGCGCGCGGCAAGACTCGCCGCCATCCCCTTCCCGCGCGCGGCGGCATAGACACGCTCGCCCTCCGTATAGACGCGTTCGAGAAAGCGCGGATTTGCAATCGCACGCGCCACGCGCGGGATGTGGATGATGTCGCTGCCGATTCCGAGGATCATAAAGCCTCCCGTCGATGATACAAAAAAGGGGCATTGCACCCGCAATAGCCCCTTTCAAATCCTTTTCCCTATGCTCAGTGTTGCAACGGTGTCGGTACCAGCCCCGGCGTGCTTGGCGCAGGACGCTGTTCCGCACCCATCGGTGCCGTACCCGCAGGAGATGTCTGCCCTGTCGCCGTCGGCATCGTCGCGGACGGCGCATTCGCACTCGTCGTTACACGACCGTCGGAGGCACTGATCGAGTCCTCCTGACTGAACCGCATACTGCGCGCAATGAACACCTCGACGCGGCGGTTCTGCGCCCGCCCCTCGTCGGTATCATTCGACGCGATCGGGCGATACTCACTGTAGCCCAGCGCGCTGAAGCGCGCGGGGTTCAGTGACGGCTGTGCACCCATCAGACCGCGCATGAGACTCACCGCGCGCGCGGAACTCAGCTCCCAGTTCGACGGGAACTGCGCCGTAGAGATCGGCACATTATCCGTATGTCCGGAGATCGTCACGCGCTCGGGGAGCGACGCGAGAAGCCCTGCGATTACGGGCACAATCTGATCCGCCTGCCCTTCGAGTGCCGCCGAGCCGGAGGCGAAGAGTGCCTTCTCCTTCAGTCGGATCATCAGCCCCTCTTCGGACAGCTCCGTCGATACCTGATCCTGCAGATTGTTTTCCTTTACATACTGCTCGATCTTCTCCTGCGCCTCACGCAGATTTTGATTCTCCTGCATATAGGCATTGTTCGCATTGTCCTGACCCGTGGTTGTTGCAGAGTTGATCGACGTCGACGGTCCCATGCCGGAGAAGAACGACGGACCTCCCATATTGAATGCCGCCGTAAACGCCTGTGCGAGTGCCTGCATCTTCGAGGCATCCGTCTGCGACATTGCGAACAGAGCAATGAAGAGGGCGAGCAGCAGCGTCATCAGATCGGAATAGGGCAGGAGCCAGGCCTCGCCCGCTTCCTCCTCATGGGGTTTCGCGTGCTTCTTTCTCGCCATATCAGCCGTCTCCCTTCAGAGCCTCGCGCTCCGTCTGCGGGATAAAGACCATGAGCTTCGCCTCGATCGCCGTCGGGGAGTCGCCCGCCTGCAGCGAGAGAATACCCTCGATAATCATGCGCTTCTGACTGACTTCCTGCTCCGACATGATCTTGAGCTTGTTCGCAAACGGCATCCAGAGAACATATCCCGTAAAGATACCCAGAATCGTCGCAACGAACGCAGCCGCGATCGAGTGACCGAGCTTGTCGATATCGTTCAGGTTGCCCAGCGCCGCGATCAGACCGACAACGGCGCCCAGAACGCCCAGCGTCGGTGCGTACGTGCCCGCCTGCGTGAACATCGAACGCCCCTCGGCGTGACGCTCCTGCATAATCGCGAGCTCTGCATCCAGAACATCGCCCACGAAGTCCGGATCCATGCCGTCGATCACCATGCCGAGACCCGTGCGGAAGAACGGATCCTGAATCTCCTGCGCCTTGCTCTCGAGGGCGAGGATACCCTCTCGACGCGCAATCTGCGACAGCTCGATGAACTGCTGCACGAGCTGCCCCTTCTCTTGGAGCTGCGGGACTTGGCATGTCTTCTTAATCAGGTTGACAAAGTTCCCGAGCTGCTCCATGCGGAACCCAATGAACAGGCACGAGAACGTACCGCCAATGATGATCAGGAACGCAGCCGGGTTGTTGAGCGCCGTGAGCGGCGCCCCCTTCAAGATCATACCAACAAAGATCGAGATAATCCCCATTATAATCCCGATGACCGTTGATTTTTCCAAAGCAAAAGCCCCCATTCCATTTCTCTCGATCGTCGGACGCCCTCGCATCTGATCCGTCAGACACACGTCCACATCTTCTTATATTATTCCATAACTCGCCGAAAAATCCTACCTGTTTTTAAAAAAAACTCTCAAAAACACAAGAAAAATTTTTCAATAAATTTATATTATCCTATCATACATTCATCGAAAATATGATATAATGGAAAGCGCATAAAGAAAACTTATTAGGAGGATGGTCACATATGGAACTACGGCAGTTGGAATATTTCCAAATGGCGAGCCGTCTGAAGAACATCACGCGCGCCGCCGAACGCCTCCGCGTCTCCCAGCCGAATATCACCGTTGCAATCAAGAAGCTCGAGGCCGAGCTCGGCATACAGCTCTTTGACCGCAGCCAAAAGCAGCTCTCACTGACCCCCGAGGGCGCGGTCTTCCTCGGACGTGTCGAGGTCGCCCTGCGCAACATACAGGACGCCGTGCTCGAGGTCAACGACTACAAGCAGCTGCAGAAGGGCACGATCAAGATCGGCATCCCTCCAATGATGGGCGCATACCTCTTCCCGAGGATCTTCTCGAGCTTTCAGCGCCGCTACTCGCATCTCGACGTGTACCTGCACGAAGAGGGCTCCGTTGCGATCCGCGAGCAGCTCGAGCGCGACGAGCTGGACTTCGGCATCATCATCATCCCTGACACCTCGCCGAACCTCCAGCTCCTCCCCATGGCGCGCAGCCAGATCGTCTGCTGCGTCCCCGAGGACAGCGACCTCGCCGCACGCAAGGCGGTCACCCTGCAGGATATCGAGGAGCGCAACCTCATCATGCTCAAGGAGGGTTCGTTCCTCCGCCAGACCATGCTGCAAAAGATGAAGGCGGCGAGCATCACGCCGAACATCGTGCTCGAGTCGAATCAGGTCGTCACCATCATGGGGCTCGTCGCGAGCGGCGTCGGCAACGCCTTCCTGCTCGACATGATCGCGCGCGACACACCCGGCATCCGCGCCATCCCCCTTGCCTCGCCCGTATACGTCGACGTCGGACTCGCGTGGAAACGCGACCGCTATATCTCCCGCGCCGCACAGTCCTTCATCGAATTCAGCAAAGACATCCTCAGCCATCAGACAGATCGTACGATGCTCTGATGGAGAAAGAACAAAGCCGTTCACGGACAAACGCCCGCAAACGGCTTTTTATAGTGGAATTGATCAGAAAATCAGATGCGCAATCACGTAGCCGACACAGCAGCCGGATGTGACGCCGATCAGACCCGGTATCATGAACGAGTGGTTCAGGATATACTTGCCGATGCGCGTCGTGCCCGAGCGGTCAAACCCGATGCACGCGAGATCGGAGGGATACGTCGGCAGGAAGAAGTAACCGTAGCATGCCGAGATGAACGAGAGCACGAGGATCGGGTCCATGCCCACATTGATCGCCATCGGCACGACAATCGCAATCGCCGCGCCCTGCGAGTTCACGAGCTTCGACGTGAGGAACGCGAGGACGGCGTATGCCCACGGATAGCTCTGCACCGCAGAACCGAGGAACTCCTTGAGGAAGCCGATGTGATTCATGAAGTACGTGTCCGCCATCCACGCAACGCCGTAGACCGAGACGAGTGCCACAACGCCCGAGCGGAACACCTGTGAGTTGCCGACATCCTTCGCCTTGACCTTGCAGCTGACGAGAATGACCGCACCTACGAGCAGCATCACCATCTGGATGACGACGACCATCGAGATTGCCTTCGGCGCAGCGTCCGGACTCGGCGCGAACTTCGGCAGCAGCTCGGGGAAATTGCCGAGCACCGCAATCGCAATAATGCCCGCGAAGAAGATGAACATCGCACGGTAATACTCCGTCGGCAGTTCCTTGTCGAGCAGCGTCTCCGCATCGCCATAGACATACTTCTTGTTCTCGGGATCACGGATGAACTCCTGGAACCGCTCATCCTGCTCGAGATCCTTGCCGCGGCGATAGCTCCAGAGCGCCGCAAAGAGCACGCCAAGCCCCGTCGCAGGAATGGAGACCGAGAGCACCTGGAACACGGTGAACTCATGCCCCGAGGCAGAGAGGAACGCAACCATTGAGACGACAGCCACCGACACGGGCGAGGCGCAGATACCCATCTGCGAGGCAACGGACGAAACCGCCATCGGACGCTCGGGACGAATGCCCTGCTTAATCGCGATATCGTAGATGATCGGGAACATCGTGTAGACAACGTGACCCGTGCCGCAGAGCACCGTCAGAAACCACGTCGTCAGAGGCGCGAGGATCGTGACATGCTTCGGGTTGTTGCGCAGGAACTTCTCCGCGTATTTGAGCATGACCGTGAGTCCGCCTGAGGTCTGCAGGAAGCCCGCGCACGTCACCACCGCGAGGATGATGAGCATGACATCGACCGGCGGCTTGCCCGGCTGATAGCCGAAGCCGAACGTGTAGATCACGAGACCGAACCCGCTGATGACAGCGAGCCCGAGGCCGCCGTGCCGCACGCCGACAATCAGGCAGGCGAGCAGGACGATAAAGCCCAACAGCATTTCCATAAATATGATTCCCCCATTTCTATATAGGTATAACACAGCTTCGGTCATTATACATCATGAATACATTATGAGTAAAGCCTTCTATGCATAAATGTAAACTATACTTATGGCAACATAAAAAAAGCAACCGCACAAAACAATGTGCAGCTGCTTTTCTTTTACTGTAGGAGCGTCTACCGCTTCATGTTGATCAGTGTCTCGAGCATCTCGTCCGATACGGTGATGATCTTCGAGTTCGACTGGAAGCCGCGCTGTGTGATGATCATATCGGAGAACTGATCGGCGATGTCCACGTTCGACATCTCAAGCGCGGAGGTCGTCAGCTCCGTGCCGATGTCGGAGGCGCCGCTGACCGTGCGCGTGCCGGAGTTGTTCGACTCCTGATAGAGGTTGCCGCCCATCTTCGTCAGACCCGAGGGGTTGTTGAACTGCGCCATCGCAATCTGTGCCTCGACGCGGCGGACGTTGTTCGTGTACGTCCCCGTGATGACACCCGAGCTGTCGATGGAAACGCTCGAAAGCGTGCCCGCCGCATTGCCGTCCGAGGTCGCCGAGACCGTGGATGTCCCCGAATACTGCGTGACCGCCGCGAGATTCATACTGACCTGTTGCGGCGACGCGCCGTTTCCATAGGTGAGGTTCAGCGCGGCGGAACCACTGAGATAGGCACCCGTCGAGTCAAAGGTAAGCTCGCTCTTGGTGAGCGTCACATTCGTCGTCGTGCCGTCCTTCTCGGGGATACTGTATGTATCGCCGCCCGTACCGAGCGACATCGTCCACTTGTTGTTCGCCGCCTTCGTAAAGACCACGGGGATGGAGTGTGCCGCCCCGAGCGAGTCATAGACGGTGACGAGGGTCGTCACAGACGGGTAGAACGTATCGCCGCGGTTGTACTCCTTGCCGATAAGGCCTGCAATGGACGCGCCCGACTTCGTGTTCAGCGCAACCGAAGAAACCCTCTTGCCGCCGAACTCGTAGGTGGACTCACGCGTAATCGCCGTAATATTGCCATCCGCAGCATTACCCGTGTGTTCATACTCAGCTGATGAACTGGTAATCGCCGTCGCCATCGGAGCAGAGAGCACAGCACTGTTGCCGTCCGCCGTCGTGACCGTCGCTCCTGCCAGCGGTTTCAGCTTCGTTATCTTGAGCTGTCCCGTATAGGTGTCGCCGACCTTGTAGGTGAAGCTCGTCGGTTTCGGAACGGTCACTTTAATCCCGGTTGCTCCCGGACTGATCGTGTTGTCCGCCTCAAGTTCCAACTCGACATCGGAGGTACCCGTAATGCTGTGGATGGATTTAATCTTACCGCTGATATTGTATGCATCCCCATAGGCATACGTTCCCGAATCCAGTGATGTTGTACCTGTACGGACGACCGGCACGGTTACGCCTGAGATTGCCTTCGGACTGGAAGAGTTGTTCGGATCAAGACTGAGCTCCGCATCGACCTTGCCCGTCGCACTCGCCGTAACACTGGTGATCTTAGACTTGTAGAGCACACCATTCGGGGGAGCACCGACATTCTGATTTGGTGCGCTGGATGCAATGTAGAATTTCTTCCCCTTGTCCGTCGTCAGGACAAGCTTTCCAGCCTCGGTCGGCGCATAGTTGTTCGTTGTGCCGGACGTACCGTCCGCATAGCGCACAAGGGTATTCGCAACCTCATAGCCCTGTGTGGTTGCATTGAGATTCTTCGTATAGGAGGCCGAGATCGTGGACTTTGCCTCCATCGACTTGCCCGCAGGAATCTGGATCTTCGTCGTGTTCTCACCCGAGGGTGTCACCTGACCGTTGTTCGCCATATAGCCCTGCACATACATACCTGTGCCCGAGAGCGTGAGGTTGCCCTGTGCGTCAAACGTAAACGCACCGTTGCGCGTGTAATATTTCTGCTCGCCCTTCGAGACGACGAAAAGTCCGTCACCGCGCGAGATGGCGACGTCCGTATTCTTGCCCGTCTGCTGCACAGAGCCGTTCGTATAGATCAGGTCGGTGCTCGCAACGCCCATGCCGAGACCGATCTGCTTCGGGTTCACACCGCCAATCGTACCGTCCGGTCCGGACGCTCCCGAGAGGTTCTGCGAGATCATATCCGCAAACGTGACGCGGCTCGCCTTAAATCCTGTGGTGTTGACGTTCGCAATGTTGTTGCCGACGACATCCATGCGGGTCTGGTGACCCTTGAGTCCCGATACACCCGAGAACATGGAACGCATCATAATGAATCTCTCCTTTGCCTTGTGTGACAGCGCAAAGGAAAGCCATCTCTGTCAGGGCGCAACTCTCCGCAGAGAGTCTTCCTGTGTCCCCCATTTTGCAGGACGATGTCCTGTATCTCTGACCGCACCAGTCGCGCGCGGTCAAAAGCCTCCCGTAGGTCCGGCTTTGCTCAGATAATGGCTGCACTGTCAATGTTCGTAAAAATGCTGTCTGCCGCAGTCACGTCGTCAAGCGCCGTGATCACGGTGCGGTTCGTCACGGAGACGACCATCGCCGTACTGTCCTTCATATAGATCAGGGCTTCCCTTGCGCCCTTCTCCCGCATACGGTCAATGGTAGAGCCGAGCTTCTCGAGCTCCGTGTGTGTGAGCATGACACCGCGCCGCTGCAGCCGCTCTTCTGCGTGCTGCGAGAAACGAACGCGCTCCCTTGCTCCCTCGAGTACCTCTGCAAACGACGCGCCGCTGCTGCCCATCACTTTTCGTCCGTGGTCGGTCCCCCTGCGTCCCTGCCCGACCAGCGCTATCGAATCGTCTGCAATCCTCATCGCATCACCTCCTTTTGTGTTTTGGAAATAAAACATTCCACCGTGTATATCGGTGGAATGGGGGGATAACTTAAATGGAAATTATGATGTTGAGGGGAATGCGGGCTTTTCTTGCAAGACATTTTATTTTGCGCTTGTATGCGTGTTGTTAATTTGTTATCATACAAAGATGAAGGAAGGTCTGCGCTTGAACGTCGTATTCTACGAGAAAGAAGACGGAACCATCCCCGTTGCCGATTTCATCAACTCGCTGGACAAAAAAATGCATGTGAAAACGATTCACACACTAGAACTCTTGAAGGAGTATGGTCATATGCTCCGCTCTCCATACTCGAAAGAACTAAATGACGGTATCATGGAGCTGCGTATCAGCGTGGGAAGCAACATTTCACGTATCTTGTACTTCTTCATAGTAGGCAATACCGCTATTCTCACAAATGGCTTTATCAAAAAGACGCAAAAGACACCGCCGAATGAAATACAACGCGCGAAGATATATCGCGCAGACTACCAAAGGAGGAATCCATCATGTTGACATTCGAGGAATTTAAGAGGGAATCCCTGAAAGACCCTGAGCTCAAACGCGAGTATGATAGACAAGCTGAAGAATTCCGCCGTATTTCTGAGAAGATCAGAGCTGAGATTCGCGCCGAGGAGAAGCGCAATCGCCCCTCTGCCCCCTCTCATACACCCCAACCTGCATACGCTTGAATATCTGCTAAGATACGCGAGGCTGTTGAACGAAGTCGTTTTGACTCATGCAACAGCCTCTTTTGTTGCGCTGAAATACACGTATATCTATTTGTTCAGCTCCATCACACCGTATGCGATGCGGCTGTACTTGCCGCCCGTGAGGGTATCGAAGCCGAGACGGGCAAACTCTGCGCTCTCCCGCCGCTCCTTCATGACGACGCGGCGGCGTGCGACGCGGCACGCCTCGGCAACAGCCTCCTCTGTGAGCGCACGCATGTCCGCGAGGACGCGCAGGGCGTTCATGCCCGCACTCTCGTGCAGCGGACGGCGAAACATGGGGTCGAAGTAGACGACATCGACACTGTCCCGCTCCTGCGTCCGCAGATATGTGAGCGCGTCCGCGTGATGTACGGTGATGCGTCGCATTGCCGCGTGCATGTCGTAGTTGTCCCCCGTGGCGTGCGCGAGCCCGTCTGCGATGACTGCCGCAATCAGGGGATTCGCCTCAAGTGCCGTGACCGTTCCCTGCGCCCCGACGGCAAAGCTCTCGACAATCGCATCCGCGCCCGTACCGAGAGTGCAGTCAAGGACGTGCATCCCCTCCACAAGCCCAAGCGCAGTGACGAGGTGATCGCCGTGACCGAGCAGCAAATTTTTGATACGCAAATGCGCCATGCCCGGATGAAAGAAGAGCTCCCCCTCCGCCGTGACGAGGGTCAAGAGGCCGCGCCGTGCGACAAGCGCAGCATCCACGCCATATGCCGCACGCAGTTCTTCGAGCGAATCACTGCCGCGTGGAACGTTTGGAATACCGAGTGCTGCCGCCGTCCGTGCCGCAAGCGCACGATTCGCCTCCGTGTATTTCTGCCCACGCCGTACGGTCGTGACAATCGCGCTGATAGAGCCTGTCCTCATAGGTTGAACCCCGTGCGCTTGAACATCTTCGCGAGATCATGGGTATCGAATCGAAGGATGGTCGGTCGTCCGTGCGGACAGGTGAACGGGAACGGCGTCGCACGGAGTTCGTCGAGCAGGATTTCCATCTGACGCACACTCAGCTCCTCCCCCGCCTTGATCGCCGCACGGCATGCCATCGTTGCGATCCCCGCCTGACGCAGATTCGCGGGGGTCGCCGCGTGCAGTTCGCCGAGGGACATCAGGATCTCGCGTATCGTATCCTCTGCCTCGTCCGTCGGGATATCGGCAGGTGCCTCGGTCAAGCGATATGTGCGCTCCCCCGCAGCTTCGAGGTGGAAGCCGAGACGGTCAAACAGCTCTGCATTCTCCTCGATGTACTGCGCCTCACGCGCATCAAAGGAGAGAATCGCGTGTACAAGCATCTGTTGGGACGGAATTCCGTCCGCCTGTGCGGAGAAACGGTCAAAGAGGATGCGCTCGTGTGCCGCGTGCTGATCGACGATGTAGAGACTCTGCGCACTCTGGGCGATGATGTAGGTGAGATCGACCTGCCCGATGGGGAGGAGATTTCCCTCCATCTCCGTGCCCTGCTCTGTGTGCGGAGACGGTGCTGCGGGTACGGTCTGCGCAGAAAATCTCGCACGCTCTTCGGTGCGTGCGGCAGTGACAGAATCCTGCGCGGCACGCAGGTCAACGCTCTGCCCTCTCCACTGCACCGCCTCATGTACGGTCTGCGGGCGCACGGGCGGCATCGCGTAGGTGTCAACTTTCTGCGTGTATGGAGTGGCACTGACCGATGTCCCGACGTTCAGCGGGACGGCTTCGTAGTGAAATTTCGGCTTTTCGACCGACGACGCAATTGCCGTACTCTCCCCCGCCGCTCCTCGAATCGCGTCGAGCACAGACTTGTATACCGCCTTGAAGATGCGCCCCTCGTCCTCGAATTTCATCTCCGTTTTCTGCGGGTGCACGTTCACGTCAATGGTTCGCTGCGGCACCTCGATGCGCAGGACAGCGAGCGGAAAGCCCATCTTCGGAACGAGTGCGCGGTAGACGTTGTCAATCGCCTTCGCAATTGCGCGGTTCTGTATCGTGCGCCCGTTGACGATGTACGTCTGCCATGCACGGCTGCTGCGGATCACGGACGGTTTCGAGATGTATCCCGTGATACGGATCTCCGCCTCCTCATCGTGGAAGTCGAGCGGGATCAGTGCCCCCGCCGTATCGCCGCCGTAGATGCTCTCGATGGCGCGGCGCAGGCTGTCATCCCCCGCCGTCATGATGGTGAGACGGTTGTTGTTAATGAAGCGAAATGCGATATCGGGGCGCGAGAGGGCAAGCCGAATCACATAGTCACTGATCTTGCCCGCCTCGGTCGTATTCGTCTTGAGAAACTTCTTGCGTGCGGGCGTGTTGAAAAAAAGTTCCTCGACGCGCACACTCGTCCCGATCTCACAGCCCGCATCCTCAATCTCGGGCGTTTTGCCGCCGAGGATGTCAACACGCGTACCGAGATCATCCGATGCCTGCCGCGTGAGGAGGGAGAAACGCGAGACGGATGCGATGGTCGGCAGTGCTTCGCCGCGAAAACCGAGCGTCGCAACGGTCTGCAGATCCGAGACGGAGGAGATCTTGCTCGTCGCATGGCGCAGGATCGCCGTCTCTGCATCCTCGCGCGTCATGCCGCGCCCATTATCCGTCACGCGGATGAAGCTGACACCGCCGCCCATGATTTCGATTTCAATCGCCGTCGCGCCCGCGTCCATCGCGTTTTCGACAAGCTCCTTGACAACGGAGGCGGGACGTTCCACAACCTCACCCGCCGCAATCTTGTTGATGGTGGTATCGTCCAGTACGCGAATCTGCGTCATGCCTGCCCTGCCTCCTTTCGCGCCTGTTCCTGCAAGCGATAGAGTGTATTCATCGCCTCAAGCGGCGTCATGGTCATGATGTCCAGTGTTCTAAGCTCATCGAGGGTGCCATCCGCAAAGAGGGATGCCATCCCCTCGGCGGGCAGCATTTCCTGCGCGTTTGCAGCGGGTATTTCGGCGACAGCGGACGCGGCATCCTTCTGTTCGAGCGCGTGCAGAATCTCCTCTGCCCGCGCCGTCACCTTCGACGGCAGTCCCGCGAGACGCGCAACGTGGATGCCGTAGGACTTGTCCGCCGCACCCGCGACGATGCGGCGCAGGAATGCGACGTTCTTTCCCTTTTCGCGCACGGCAATGCAGTAGTTGCGGATGCGCTCGTTCTCCATCTCCGTCAGCTCGTGATAGTGCGTTGCAAAGAGGGTCTTTGCGTGGATGCGCGTGTCGATGTGCTCCACGACGGCGCGCGCAATGCTCATGCCGTCGAACGTACTTGTACCGCGCCCGATCTCATCGAGGATGACGAGGCTGTCACGCGTCGCCTCGCGCAGAATCTGCGCGACCTCGTTCATCTCCACCATGAAGGTGCTCTGTCCGCTTACGAGGTCGTCGCTCGCGCCGATACGCGTGAAGATGCGGTCGACGGGCGCGATCTCTGCCGTACGTGCGGGGACGAAGCTGCCGACCTGCGCCATGAGCGTAAGCAGCGCGACCTGCCGCATATAGGTGGATTTGCCCGCCATGTTCGGCCCCGTGATGAGCATTGTTTCAGTCCCGCCATGACTGAGATCCGTATCGTTCGGGACAAACACCTCGCGCTGCAGCAGACGCTCCACGAGCGGGTGACGTCCGTCCCGTATGAGGATCGTTCCGTTCGATGTCACCTTTGGGCGCACGTAGCGATAACTTGCCGCCGCCTCGGCAAGGCTCTGGAGGACATCGACGCGCGCGATCGCACGCGCGACATTCTGGATGGGGACAAGCTGCGCCCGCACCTGCTCACGTAATTCAGTGAAAATATGATACTCAAGCGCGGTGATTTTCTCCTGCGCTCCGAGGATCTTCGCCTCGAAGTCCTTCAGTTCCTCTGTGATGAAGCGTTCCGTATTGGCAAGCGTCTGCTTGCGGATGTAGTCCTCCGGCACTTGGTCGCGCCCGCTATGGCGCACCTCGATGTAGTAGCCGAAGACCTTGTTGTAGCCGATCTTGAGCGTCTTGATGCCCGTACGCGAACGCTCGCGTTCCTCCATCTCCTGCAGGAGGGACTTGCTGTCGTGGGAAAACGCGTGCAGTTCATCGAGTGCCGCGTCATAGCCCGCGCGGATGATGCCGCCCTCGCGCACGGACAGCCCCGGCTCGTCCACAATGGCGCGCTCGAGGCTGTCGCGCAGGACGTCAAAGGTCTCAATGGATGCGTGCGCACGTACGAGGAGGCTGCTCGCCGCCGTACCGAGGATTTCGCGGACGGCGGGGAGTGCCGCAAGGGAAACGCGCAGGGCAACGAGGTCGCGTGCGTTCGCCGTCTGGGTCTCGATGCGCGTCAAGAGACGCTCAAAGTCATAGACCGAGCGCAGGTGCTCGCGCAGACTTCCGCGCAGCGGTGCATTCTCCACGAGTTCCGCAACAGCACCGAGCCGCGCATCAATCCGATGCGGGGTCAGAAGCGGATGCTCAAGCCACGATTTCAGAAGGCGCATCCCCATCGGCGTACGTGTGAAATCGAGCACGTCAAAGAGTGTGTTCTTCTTGCCGCCGTCGCGCAGACTGCGTGTGATCTCAAGATTGCGGAGCGTATAGGTGTCGAGCTGCATCGTCTCACGCGTGTCGAGGAAGGAAAGGCGATTGATCTGCGAGAGATCGGTTCGGACGGTATCGTGCAGGTAGTGCAGAAGCGTCTCGACCGCCGTCTGCGCACCTGCATCCGCCGGAATCTCCGTCGCTGTGAAATGTTGCGTGAGGAGCACACCGTCCGCCTCCGCCGCAACCGCAGAAACGGCGCAGTGCGGAAGACGCTGCGTGAGAAAGGCACGCACGGTATCGGAGAGAGAAAATCCCTCCGTAAAGAGCAGCTCCGCCGTCATGCGGCGGTAGAGTTCGTCCATAATCTGCTGTGCGGCAGTCTCCCCCGCATAGGACGCATAGAACGCCTCGCCCGTCGAGATATCCGCACCCGCGAGGACGAACTTCCCATCACCGCAGTCATGCAGGAGTGCGATGTAGATGTTCGCCGCGTCGCGCAGCACCTCGTCCGAGAGGGCAGTGCCGGGCGTGACGACCTTTACCACCTCGCGGTGCGTCAACCCCTTTGCCTTTGGGTCGCCGATCTGCTCGGCGATGGCAACCTTGAACCCCTTTGCAACGAGACGCGCGATGTAGCTGTCCGCCGCGTGGTAGGGCACGCCGCACATGGGGTTTTTGTCGAGGTCGCCGCTGCGGCTTGTGAGCGTCAGCCCCAGCTCCTTTGCCGCAATCTTTGCGTCGTCAAAGAACATCTCGTAGAAGTCGCCGAGGCGGAAAAAGAGCAGTTCGCCCGGATGCGCCTCTTTTGCGCTCAGATATTGCTGCATCATCGGCGTGACGTTCTGCGCGTCCATAACGAACCTCCTAGAATAAATCCTATGTTGATAAAGAAATATACCGGCGCAATGCCCAAAGCGCCCCTACCACCGCAAGCGGTCCCCCTCCCCCGCTTCGGCGGGGGAGGCTAAAGCTACGACACGACTTCCCCTTTGAGCACCCATGTCTGCGGCTGGGTCACGCGCACCTGCACGAAGTCGCCCTCCTGCTCCGCGCCGTGCGGGAACAGCACAATCTTGTTCGTGCGTGTGCGCCCACTCCACACTGCTGCGTCATTCTTACTCGCGCCCTCGACCATCACTTCGAGCGTGCGCCCCAAAAGTGCCTCGTTAATCTCACGGCTGATCGCGTTCTGCTCCTCCATGAGCGCATTCAGCCGCGCGTGCTTCACATCATCAGGGACTTGCTCCGCCATCGTCGCGGCGGGTGTACCCGAGCGCTTTGAGTAGAGGAACGTATACGCCGAGTCGTAGCGCATCTCGCGCAGGAACGAAAGCATCTCGGCAAAGTCCTCGTCCGTCTCCCCCGGAAAGCCGACGATAAGATCCGTCGTGAGGCTCGCAGAGGGCAGTGCCTCCCGCACGCGCTGCGCGCGCTCGCGGTATCTCTCCACCGTATAGCCGCGGTTCATCGCCTTCAGGATGCGGCTGCTCCCGTACTGCACAGGCAGGTGGATATGCTCGCAGATATGCGTGCCGTTCTTGATTGTATCAATCAGCTTGTCGCCAATGTCCTTTGGATGCGAGGTCATAAAGCGCACGCGACGAATGCCCTCCACCTCGTCCACCATGCGCAGGAGATCGGCAAAGTCTGCCGCCTTGTGATCCTTTCCATACGAATTCACATTCTGCCCGAGGAGCGTCACCTCACGATAGCCCTCCGCCACGGCGCGCTGCACCTCCGCGACGACCTCCTCCGGCGCGCGGCTACGCTCCCGTCCGCGCACATAGGGAACGATGCAGTAGGTACAGAAGTTGTTGCAGCCGTACATGATCGGCACCCATGCGGAGAACTTTCCGCCGCGCGCAACGGGCAGATTCTCTGCAATCTCACTGTCCGACAGTGCAACATCCACAACGGACGTATGCTCCGCCGCAATCTCGGCGATGATGCGCGTGAGTTCCTGCACCTTGCCCGTGCCGAGCACAAAGTCGATATGCGGCGCGCGGCGCATGAGGTTATCCCCCTCCTTCTGCGCCATGCAGCCCGCGATGCCGAAGATCAGCTTTGGATTTTTCTCCTTGATCTTTTTGATCTCACCAATCTTCCCATACACCTTGTCCTCCGCCGTCTCGCGCACGCAACAGGTATTGATGAGGATGATGTCGGCATCCGACATCTCCTCCGTCCGCGCATAGCCCGAGCCCTGCAGCTGCCCCTCCATGCGCTCGGCGTCCGCAATGTTCATCTGACAACCATAGACAAGGATTTTATACCGTCCCCGCATTCGTTCCCTCTCGCTTTATACAATAATATAGATAGTAAAAAAGTCTGGAAGAAATCCTTCCAGACCGCATTTCATATTGGAGGCGACACCCAGAATCGAACTGGGGATAAAGGTTTTGCAGACCTCGGCCTTACCACTTGGCTATGTCGCCGAAAGATGGAGCGGAAAACGAGGCTCGAACTCGCGACCCCCACCTTGGCAAGGTGGTGCTCTACCACTGAGCTACTTCCGCATGTGATCTTCCTATGCCGCCAAACGCGACACTTAAATATTATATCGATAAGGATGAGTTCTGTCAAGGAGAAAATGTGAGGAGAAGTCCTGCCTTGAAAAAATTTTTCCGTATTTCCCCGTAAATATTTGACACCGTCCGCTTATTCTGCAATAATGAAGGATATTGCTTTTCTATCGTTGTTCATGTGTATTTTATTATGGAGGGAACTGCCATAAACTCGTTAAAAAAGAAAGACCTACTGACGCTCGGCTTCATGATGTTCTCGATCTACTTCGGCGCGGGCAATCTGATCTTCCCGCCCGCGCTCGGTCAGGCGGCGGGCGATCACACGCTGCTCGCCATGCTTGGCTTCATGACGACGGGCATCGGGCTGCCGCTCCTCGGCATCACGGCGATTGCGTTCGCGGGCGGCGAATATGTACCGCTCCTGCGCGCCAAGACGTGGCCGATGTTCGCGACGGCGCTGCTCGTCATCCTCTATCTCATCATCGGGCCGCTGTTTGCAATGCCGCGCACGGGCGCTGTCTCGTTTGAGATTGGCATACGCCCCTTTCTCGCGGAGGAAAATCTCGGACTCGGTCAGTTCATCTACACGGCAATCTTCTTCGCAGCGTCCTACTATCTCGCGCTGAACCCGAACAAGATCATCGACCGCGTGGGCAAGATGCTGACACCCGCGCTTCTGATCGTCCTCGGCATTCTCTTTGTTCAGGCGTTTCATGCGCCACTGGGAGAAGTATTCGCACCCACAGGCAGCTATATCGATGCACCGTTCGCGCAGGGATTCCAGGACGGCTATCAGACAATGGATCTGCTCGCCTCGATCGCCATCGGTGCACTCGTAGCAAACGCCGTGCGTCTGCGCGGAATCACGGACAGTCATGCAATCGGTGCCGCGTGCCTCGTCTCAGGTCTCATCACGGTCACGCTGATGGCGATTGTCTACGGCTCACTTGCCTACATCGGTGCAACGAGCGCATCGGTGCTTGGTCACTCGGAGAACGGCGGTCAGATTCTCTCGGGTGCGGTCGGTATCTTCTTCGGCTCTGCGGGCAATCTTCTGCTCGCCGTCATCATTGCACTCGCCTGCCTCACGACCTGCTGCGGCATCACCTCGAGTGCGGCGATGTTCTTCAACAAGCTGCTGAAGGGACGTATCTCGTATGAGCGTCTGCTGCTCTTCTCGATTCTCT
>NZ_CP016201.1:1508772-1541118 GCF_001683335.1 Selenomonas sp. oral taxon 126 | reverse complement strand
TCTCGTATGAGCGTCTGCTGCTCTTCTCGATTCTCTTTAGCTTTGCCGCGTCGAACGTCGGACTCACGCAGATCATCGCCCTTGCCGTTCCATTCCTCGTCGTAATCTATCCGCTCGTCATTGTATTCGTCATTCTCTCGCTCTTTGACCGCGCGATCGGATGGCGCAAAAGCATCTATCAGTGCGCAATGGCGCTGACGCTCGTATTCTCGCTGATCGACGGTCTGCACGCAGCGGGACTGAGCAATGCGGCGATGCACGCCATCCTCGTCAGCTATATACCATTCTACGAGGTTATGATGGGCTGGGTCTGTCCCGCCATCGTCGGTGCGCTCGTGGGACTCGGTGTCTCACTGTTCCAGACTGCGCCTGCGACGGTGGAGGAAACGTAAAAAAAGACTGCTGTACGAGCATTTTCGTACGGCAGTCTTTTTTACGCTCACCGCAGGTGGCGCTTCTTTTTCTTTTTCCACTTGAGGTAGAAATAAATAATGGCAATGACGGAGCAGACGACGAAGATCATGCTCGCCTCATGTCCGTACGCCATGAGATCCGTCCAGTTCTCCCCGAGCATCATGCCCGCGTAGAGGATCGCCGCCGTCCACGGGAGGGAGCCCGCGATCGTGTAGGTGAAGAACCGCTTCGTATCGACGCGCGCAAATCCCGCGGGCAGCGAGATGAACGTGCGGATCACGGGCAGCATGCGACTGAAGAACACCGCCTTCAGTCCGTAGCGGTCAAACCAATCCTGCGCCGTATCGACGTGGGATTTTTTGATGAAGAAATATTTCCCGTACCGATCCACGAACGGACGTCCGCCGCGCGCCCCGACCCCATAGGCGAAAATTGAGCCGAGCAATCCGCCGACCATGCCCGCGAGCAGCGCGCCCTCGAACGACATATGCCCCGCAGAGATGAGATAGCCCGCGAAGCCGAGGATGAGCTCGCTTGGGATCGGGATGCACGCATTCTCCGCTGCCATGAGCACGGCAACGGCGACATAGCCCCACGAGGCGATGAACGAGAGAAAAATCTGAGAGAAATATTCCACGGCAAGAACCCCTTCCCCACATCCTAAAAGCTCTACAAAAAAATCCCCAGTGCACATCTGTACTGGAGATTCATATCCAAGGTGGTGCCTCAGAGCGGAATCGAACCACTGACACGGGGATTTTCAGTCCCCTGCTCTACCAACTGAGCTACCGAGGCAAAAGGAAAAATGGCGACCCGGATGGGACTTGAACCCACGACCTCCGCCGTGACAGGGCGGCATTCTAACCAACTAAACTACCGGGCCGGACTTTGGTGACGCGTACGGGATTCGAACCCGTGAAGCCGCCGTGAAAGGGCGGTGTCTTAACCACTTGACCAACGCGCCGTACAATATGAACGGCGGCGGATTACCCGCGGGTATCCGCCGCACACTCACGAAGGCAATTATATGAGATTTTTGACCGCTTGTCAACATCTTTTATTTGCGCTATAATATCAGCGTTTTAGAGGTTGACACCGCTGCCGAGATTCGCCCACTGGACATCCGAGGCGTATTCCTCGAGTTCGGGCAGCTTCTCCATGAGGTAGGAGTTCGTGACGCGCACGAACGTCCCCTTCATGCCGAGCGACTTCGACTCGATGACGCCTGCAGACTCGAATTTGCGCAGTGCGTTGACGATGACCGAGCGCGTGATCTTCGCCTCGTCCGCAATGCGCGATGCGATGAGTCTGCCCTCGAACTTCCCTTGGCTCGCCAGCTCCTGCAGGATCGCGTGCGCCGCCTTGCGCTCGGAGTACGAGAGTGTCTCCACTGCAATGCGTACCGCCTCGCGCTGACGCGCCTCGACCTCATTGCGCTGTGCCGCGTCGCGCAGCATCTCCATACCGACTACGGTTGCGCCGTACTCCGAAAGCAGGAGGTCAGGATCCCCGAACTCTTTCTTGCCGCTTGCCACAACGAGAGTCCCCAGTCTGCGCCGTGGGCCGTAGATCGGTGTGATGACGATGTTCTGCTCGCGGAAGAGCTCCGCCATCTCTTTTTCATAGGACGCACCTTCCGCATCCACGCGGACGTTGGCGTGCGTCTCCTCCAGGCGATTAAGCCAGTCGACATACTTCCTCGGGAACTGTCCCATCTCAATCGCTTCGTTGACCATGAGGTCGTCATCATCGTCAAAGAGCGCATATCCGCAAATTTTGCCGCCCTCGTCCGTAATGTAGACGTTCGCCTCAAGGACATTGCTCAACACGCGCGAGATCCCGTCGTACTCAACGCTTTCCGAACGCTGCAGCAGACGATTGATTTGCCGTGTTTTTCCCAGCAATGTAATCATCTGAATCCCCCTCTTTCTCGAACTGTCCGCACAGTCCGAAACAAATAACCACACCCCGTAAAAGACATTTTTCCTTCTATAGATATAATACTACATTTTTTCCAAATATCAAGAAAAACTTGAATGTTTTTCATCTTTAAGCGATAAAATCCTACTATCGTCCCATAGGCATATCTGATGGTCTGCAAAAAAATATTTTTACATCTTGCCTAATGAAGGGAATCATAGTATAATAGCACGGTATTGCGCGCGACTTGAGTGAAGTGCGCGTCGAGGAGGTGTAGCAATGGCAAGTGTATGCGAGGTCTGCGGCAAGGGGCCGATGAGCGGCAACAATGTGAGCCACTCCCATGTGAAGACGAAACGCAAGTGGAAGCCGAATATTCAGCGTGTCCGCGCCCTTGTGAAGGGTGAGGTCAAACACGTCAATGTGTGCACGCGCTGCCTGCGTTCCGGCAACGTCGAGCGTGCTGTGTAACAATCAGTGCATAGAAGAAGCCGTCCGGTAGTCGGGCGGTTTTTTCTTTGGAAATGTGAAAGGGATGATGTGATGTCGAATGTGAACGAGATTCTGGCGGCGAATGAACGCTATGCCGCCGCATTTGGAGAAAAGGGTGCGCTGTCGCACGATCCGGCGCGGCGCTTTGCCATTGTCACCTGCATGGACTGTCGCCTCGACCCCGCAAAGTTCGCAGGGCTCCTCGAGGGGGATGCGCACGTCATCCGCAACGCGGGCGGGCGCGTCACGGCAGATGTGATCCGCTCGCTCCTAATCTCCTACGAGATGCTGGGGACAAATGAGTGGTTCATCATCCAGCACACGCACTGCGGCATGCAGGGCTTCACGAACGAGGAGGCACGGGCACGCTTTGCGGCGGATGCGGCGAAGCAGGGAATCGACGCCGTCGAGGCACATTACATCGACTTCATGCCAATCAGCGGGACGATCGAGGAGAATCTCGTGCGCGATGTCAGCCACCTGCGCCATCATCCACTCGTCGCCGCCGCGATCACGATTCACGGCTATATCTACGACGTGCACACGGGTCGCCTGATTGTCTCGGAGGAGGCGGAACGGATTGGGGCGGCAAAGTAAAGGAATCGCTGATAAAATGAAGTCCGTCAGATTGGCACAGATTTTTTCGACCGAACTAGGAGGCAAACCGGACGCATAGCAGAAGCTATGTGGAGGATTTGCCGACGAAGTGCGGGCAAAAAAGATGCGCTAAGATGGCGGTGCTGAATTTATCAGTGCTTCCTAAAGTTACATACGACAGAAACGGGGACACCGACTCAAATCGGTATCCCCGTTTCTTTATCTTCCGTAATGCGTACGGCAGGAAACAATCTCCAACGTGTTGTTTCGAATGCGAAAAATTAATCTGTGTTCTTTGTTAATCCGCTTACTCCAACTTCCCTGAAATCGCTTTTCCTTCAACGGCTCCGGTTTGCCAATTCCTCCGTAGCCATTTTGAACGGTATCCTGAATCAACGCTTTGATGCGATCCATTGTTTTCCATGCCTGAATGCTCCGCCAATATTCGAGATCTGATTTTGACTCCGGTGTGAAGACAATGTTATCGACCTTCATTCACGAAATCCTCCAGTTCATCCAGAGTCATCGAAATCACTTCTCCGCGCTCCAGCTGATCGAGTGAGCGCTCAATATGCGAAAGATTTTCCTCGGAATAAAAGGGGTCAAGCGGAGGCAATGCCACCTTGAACGGTATTGCTCGTTCCTGCGCCACCTTGGCAGCAAACATCGTAAATGCCGAGGTCAGGGTAAGCCCCATTCCTTTGCAAATCTCTTCTGTTGTTTTTTTCAGCTCCGCATCCATACGAAAACTAACCATTGCCTGTGCCATATTCAGTGCCCCTCTCCGTATTTTTGGTATCAACAAAAGTCTATCACATAACGGTCAATAAAACAAACTTTTTCTTCAACCTCATTCATTTTCATTCAAATGATATCATTTCTGTTCCACGCATTCAGCGCTCTCCGCACCTCGCACCAATCGGGAAAGTATGCGTCCATACGTGCGTAAAAGCGCGCATCGTGTCCACGCACCCAGAGGTGCGTGAGTTCGTGCGTGATGACGTAGCGGAGGGCGCGCAGATCGTAGCGCGCAAGATGGAGATTGAGCGTAATTGCCGCCGTTCGGACGTTGCAGCTCCCCCAGCGCGTCTTCATCGCACGGATACGCCACGCGGCAGCGCGCTTGCCGACGATTTCCTCACACGCAGGTGCTTCGCGCGCGATTGCCTCCACAAGCTGCGTGCGGTAGAGCGCCATGATTGCCGCGCGGCGCAGTTCCACGTCGGAATCTACGGGAACATGAAGTAAAATCTGATGCTCCGCGACTTCCGCATACACCTTGCCGCACACAAGTGTGCAGTGGACAATGGGATATGCCGCCCCCCAGAGCGGAATGCGCTCCCCCTCCTCATACTGTGGCTCGGATTTCTCTGCACGCACAAGAAGAAGCCGCCGACGCTCCTCAATCCAGGCGCGTCTGCGGCTGACAAAGTGCTCCATCTCCCTCTGTGATGTCCGCTGCGGCACACTCAGCTCAATGTGCCCGTCGGGCGGACGAACGCGGAGGTAGAGATTCTTGATATTCTTGTAGCGAATCTCAGTCGGAATGCCGTCGATGACGAGCGATTTCTCCCGTAGGAGGCGCACCCGCTTCCTCATTGCCCCTCTTTTGCGCGCATCTCGCGCATCTTTGCCGCGACGTTGTAGATGACGCTCAGATCCTCGCTGTCAAACGTATAAGCCTCGTTGCAGAAATGACATTTCACCTCCGCCTCGCCGTCGTCGCGCAGTGCCCGCAAATCAGCTTCGCCGAGCGTCAGCAGACGGTCGGTGATGTAGTTCTTCGAGCAGTTGCAGCGAAATGCGAGGTCGGTCGTCGAGAGAATCTTTACATCGTCGAATCCGCCGAGAATCCGTCCGATGATGCCCACAGCGTCCATCCCCTCCTCGACCATATGAGAGACGGAGGAAATGCCCTTGAGATTCTCCTCGAGGCGATCAATCACATCATCGGATGCACCCGGCAGCGGCTGAATGAAGAAACCACCCGCGCCGAGACATTTCAGCTCGGGGCTGACGAGGACGCCTAGCCCGATCGAGGATGGTGTCTGCTCGGAGGTGTAGAGGTAGCTGATGAGATCCTCTGCGACCTCACCGTTTGTGATGTCGACGCTGCCCGTGACAGGCTCTTTCAGCCCCGTAAAGCGCGTGACGGAGAGAATGCCGTGCCCGATACCGCCGCCGACGTCGATTTTTCCGTGTGCGTTGAGCGGCAGATTGACATGCGGATGATCGACATAGCCGCGCACCGAGCCGTCTGCCGTCGCGTCCGCCGTGACCGTGCCGAGGGGGCCGTCACCCTTGAACTTGATTGTGACGGACTCCTTGTTTTTGAGATTCGCGGCAAAGAGGAGCGCGCCCGTCATCGTGCGCCCGAGCGCCGCTGCCGCAACGGGATAGCAGTCGTGCCGCCGCATCGCCTCGGCGACGACATCCGTCGTCACCGCCGCATATGCGCGCAACATACCATCTGCCGCCGTCGCCTTAATGAGTTGATCCATTGTTTATCCTTTCACGCGCATAGTCTAGGGAAGCACTGATAAATTCAGCACCGTCATCTTAGCGCATCTTTTTTGCCCGCACTTCGTCGGCAAATCCTCCACATAGCCTCTGCTATGCGTCCGGTTTGCCTCCTAGTTCGGACGAAAAAATCTACGCCAATCTGACGGACTTCATTTTATCAGCGATTCCCTAGTATTTTTTCCTTGCGCGCCATAAGCATAGTACGATAGAAGTCCTTCTGCTGTGCAGACAGGAACTCCTGACTTTCGATAAATTGATTGATTTCATCCGTGTGAATGCGCGGCAGAATCCGCACAAGCGCCGCCGTGCAGTCAGGGTTCACATGTGAGGATATGAAATCAAAGTAGTTGATCTTCCGCCCGTCCTGTTTGAGCGCCGACGTCGGAAAGACATAGATGCGATTGTCGATCTCACGCGGGTTGCTCAGAATCTCTGCCATCTTTTCCTCAGGCATCTGGGGATAGAGACAGGAGCCGCAGTCGTAGATTGGCGCGATGCGCGCAATGCGCAGCTCCTCGTTGACGAGCAGCCCCCAGTTCCCATTGTGTCGGTCAAAATTTCCGAGATAGGCGTCCACGATGAACATATCCCAGAAAAATTCTTTCAGCGCAATGGGATTGATGAGTGCCTGTCGATCTATCGCCTCGAGCACGGCATCCAGCTCTGTGGCATATCCTGAGGAATCTTCACTGCTGCCGCCGATGCAGGCGTTCTTCAACTTTGCAAACTCCATCAGGCGAAAGCCGTCTCCCGTAAAATCCTTACAGGCAACGACCCGCTTCTCCTTTCCCTGTATGCGATAGATGCCATACAGGGTTTCCTGCGCCTGCATGCCGAGGAGTTCGTAGATGTGACAGGCGAGATACTCACTCGGCGAAGCATTCGTATAATATACCTTTGTTTTCTCCTTGGGCGGGAATTTCAGCATATAGGTCGCCCCATCGTAGAGAATTCCTATCTTATTCCCATTCCCGCCTCCGTACGTTCGGAATGGATCAATCTGACATCTCGAAAAATCAATCATAGAGCTTGCCTCACAGATACTTTTCCCGCAGATATGCCGCCTGTTCATGTGTGATCTCGTCATCCCACTCCGCCGAATTGATCGACCCGTACAGTTCGTCATACAGACAGTCGAGATACAATACGTCTTGCGCTAGTCCCTGCTGGAGCGCGTCAATATCGTGCTGCAAATAGGGCGGAAGGTTGACCTCGAGATAACTGCGATCTGTCGGCTTCATCTTTCGCCCTCCGTTCGTCTACCAATCGAGTGCGAGTTCGTGCAGAACCTCGCCCGTATCTATGTCAAAAATCCGAATCGTTCCGTCCTCAAGCACCGCGACGGTGTTGCGCCCGTCGGGACGCTTTGTGAGCGCGGCAGAGCCGGGGTTGAGGAAGACGGTGTTGCCGCGCTTTTCGAGGACGTTGATGTGCACATGACCGCTGATAAAGAGGTCGGCTTTCAGATGCCGCGCCATCGCATCCTTTTCCGCGTCCGTCATGACGGCATCGCCGTGCGTGACGATGATGCGCCGCCCCTCCCACACGACATAGGCGTAGGGGGACATAAGAGGCAGTTCGAGACAGCTTGCATCGACATCCGAGTCGCAGTTGCCCTTCGCGATGATGATAGGGATCTCCGAGGCGTTGATGCGCTCGATCAGCCCCATCGGGTTGTAGTCCGCCTTCATCGGGTTGCGCGGACCGTGGTAGGCGACGTCGCCCGCGTGGAGGATGAGGTCTGCGCCCGCAAAAAAATTCTCGCACGCGCGCACCCACGCGTCCTCATGCCCGTGCGTGTCGCTGATTATTCCGATCTTCATAGGCTCACAGCTTTCCGAGGAGACTTGCCATCTCCATCGCCGCCATCGCCGCATCCGCGCCCTTGTTGCCCGCCTTCGTGCCCGCGCGCTCGATCGCCTGCTCGATGTTCTCCGTCGTCACGACGCCGAAGATCGTCGGCACACCCGTCTGAAGTCCGACCTGTGCAACGCCCTTCGAGACTTCGTTGCAGACGTAATCGTAGTGCGTCGTTGAGCCACGAATGACCGCACCGAGGCAGAGGACAGCGTCGTACTTCCCGCTCTCCGCCATCTTCTTCGCCGCAAGCGGAATCTCGAACGCGCCCGGCACCCACGCCACGTCGATGTCCGCATCCGCCGTCTCGTGACGGTGGAGCGTATCGAGTGCGCCACCGACCAGCTTACTCACGATAAACTCATTGAACCGTGCGGCAACGATGCCGAATTTGAGATTTTTTCCGCTGATATAGCCCTCAATGATGTTCGCCATATGATTTGCTCCTTACTCCTCCATCATCTTCACAAAACGATTGTGCGCCGATGTATTATAATATCCCAGCTTATGCAGGACATACCAATCCTCAATCATAGTTTCCTCAGCAACATGAAGCGCGGACAGAACGGCTCCGGCAAATTCCAGAGGTGCAGAACCATTCGCCGTCACGATATTTTTATCGCAAACAGCTTGTCTCGCCTGAAAATTTGCTGCGCCCCGGTACTTCGTCCCCGTCCACTCCTCAAGCGCAGACAGTCGATTGCCCGTATGCTTGACCGTATTCAACACGCCAATCGCAGACAAAAAAGCTGCCGCATCACAAATACCACCGAGCAATTTCCTATTTTGCAAGCAATGCGTTACGAGAGGAACCACACTCTGTGCGCTCTCTTCACGCCATCGCATTCCGCCGATGAGAAGCAATGCCTCATAATCTTTCGGTGCAGAATCCACCGTATAATCCGGCACAGTCTGAATCCCGCCAATCGAGCGCACTGGCGCGTCGGTGAGTGATACCGTCTTTATCTCGAACCGCCCCTGCCCAAGCATGTGAACGGCTGTCGATATATATGCTACTTCCCAGTCTGCATACTGTTCAAGAAGTACCAATAAAACTATTTTCATCGGCTGTCCCCCCCTTGAACTCGTTATTCGTTGCCAAGCTCTTCGTCGCTGAGCATATGCCCCATTTTTTCCTTCTTGACCGTCATGTATTTGCGATCAAATTCGTGCGTGTGCATGACAATCGGTACGCGCTCGACGATCTTCAGCCCATAGCCCTCAAGTCCTGCACGCTTCGCGGGGTTGTTCGTCATGAGGCGGATGGTCGTGAGCCCGAGATCGGCGAGAATCTGTGCGCCGAGTCCGTAATCGCGCAGATCGGGCGCAAAACCGAGCTCGATGTTCGCCTCCACCGTGTCGCGTCCCTGATCCTGCAAGGCATACGCGCGCATCTTGTTCGCAAGCCCGATGCCGCGCCCCTCCTGCCGCACGTAGAGGACGACGCCCTCGCCCTCCGCCTCGATCTGACGGAGCGCCGCTGCAAGCTGGTCTCCGCAGTCACAGCGCATCGAACCGAGCGCATCGCCCGTCAGGCACTCCGAATGCACGCGCACGAGTACGTTCTCCTTGCCACGCACATCGCCCTTCACGACGGCGAGATCGCAGCGGCTGTTAAGCGAATTCTCATACGCGAGCAGACGGAAATGCCCGTATCTGCTCGGGAAATCCACGTCAGAGATGCAGTGGACGAAGGTCTCCGTATGTTTGCGGTACTCGATGAGGTCGGCAATCGTGATGATGTTCAGCCCGTGCTTCTTCGCGAACTCTTTCAGCTCGGGCGTGCGCATCATATGCCCGTCGTCCGCCATGATCTCACAGCACATGCCCGCAGGGTACAGCCCCGCCATGCGCGCGAGGTCGACCGTCGCCTCCGTATGCCCCGCACGGCGCAGGACCCCGCCCTCAACCGTGCGCAGGGGGAAGACATGACCGGGGCGGCGGAAGCTCGACGGCTTTGCCGCAGGGTCGATCAGCATCTTCACCGTATGGCAGCGCTCAAATGCGGAGATGCCCGTTGTCGTGTCGTACGCGTCAATGCTTACGGTAAACGCTGTCTCGTGGTTGTCCGTATTGTTCTCCACCATCTGCCCGATCTCGAGCTCGTCGAGACGGCTGCCGACGATCGGCGTGCAGATCAGCCCGCGTGCATGCGTCGCCATGAAGTTCATATGCTCGGGCGTGAGCTTCTCGGCGGCGACAATGATGTCGCCCTCGTTCTCGCGATCCTCATCGTCGACGACGACAAGCATCTTGCCGTTTCGCATGTCCTCGATCGCCTGTTCAATCGTTGCAAAATCTGACATAGTATCTCTCCTAAAAGCCGTTTTGCAGGAGGAAGTCCTGCGTGATGCCGCAGCCGCTCGCGTTGGATTTTTCACCGCCAAGCAGCTTCAGCGCATATTTTCCAAGGATGTCCGTCTCGATGTTGAGCGGACTGCCGACGCGCTTTGCACCGAGGTTCGTCACCGTGCGCGTGTGCGGGATAAGACTGACCGTGAAATCCCGCGCGCCCACCGCCGCGACCGTGAGACTGATGCCATCAAGTGCGACCGAGCCCTTCTCCACGATGCCGCGCAGAATCTCATCATCTGCCGCAACCGTCATCAGGATTGCATTGCCCTCCTCGCGCAGCTCTCTGATCTCGCCCACGCCGTCGATGTGTCCGCTGACGAAATGCCCACCGAGCCGCGTCGTCGGGAGCAGTGCGCGCTCGAGATTGAGCGGTGTGCCGTGCGTGAGTCCCGCGAGCGAGGTGCGCCGCAGCGTCTCCGGCATGACTGCCGCACGGAAGCCGCGTGCATCGAACGAAGTTACCGTGAGGCAGATGCCGTTGACCGCAATGCTGTCGCCGATGTGCGCGTCCGACTGGACGAGCTGTGCCCCGATGGAGATATTGCCGCCCGAAAGCCCCGCAAACATGCCGACCTCCTCAATGATTCCTGTAAACATCGCCTCACCCCCCTGCGGTCTGCGGATAGCCCGTGATGAGGATGTCCGCGCCCACCTGCTCCACCGTCATATCCGTGAGACAGAGCGCCGTCTGCGGACTGTCAAAGCCCGTACCGCCGATGGGGGTCGGTGCCGCTGCGCCGCCCATCAGCACGGGCGCGATGAAGGCGTGTACCTTGTCCACGAAACCGCCTGCGAGAAACGACCAGTTCACCTGCGCGCCCCCCTCCACAAAGAGCGACGATATTTCCCGTGCGCCGAGCCAGTCGAGCAGCCGCCCGATGTCCGGGCGCTCCGCGCCGAGCGTCACAACCTCCGCACCGCACGCATGCAGGAGATTCACACGGCGATGATCGGCGCGCTCGCTCACAGCAATCACCGTCGGCGCTGCGCCATCCGTCAGGAGTTTTGCATCAATCGGCGTGCGTGCCTCGGAGTCGAGCACAATGCGCAGGGGATTGTGCCCCATGCGGTCAGGAAGTCGCGTCGTAAGACTTGGATCGTCGGCGAGCACCGTTCCGATGCCGACGAGGATCGTGTCATGCACATCGCGGTATTCATGAACGCGCGCACGCGCCGCCTCGCCCGTAATCCACTGCGACGCGCCCGTATGACTTGCGATCTTCCCGTCGAGCGTCATCGCTGTCTTGAGTGTGACGAAGGGACGCTTCGTTGTCACCCATTTCAGAAAGACCTCGTTCTGCCGCCGCGCCTCGGCCTCACATACGCCCGTCTGCGTCTCGATGCCTGCCGCTTCGAGCATGGCAAGCCCGCGCCCCGCAACGAGCGGGTTTGGATCGGACAGGGCGACAACCACACGTGCGAGCCCCGCCGCAATGACCGCCTCGGCGCACGGCCCCGTGCGCCCGTGATGCGCGCACGGCTCGAGCGTTACATAGAGCGTTGCACCGCGCGCCAGCTCCCCCGCCATACGCAGCGCGTGAATCTCCGCGTGCGGCTCACCCGCCGCGCGATGCCATCCGCTCGCGATGATCGTTCCGTCCCGCACAATCACCGCACCGACGAGCGGATTCGGTGACGTGCGCCCGCGCGCAAAGTTCGCGATCCGCAGCGCCTCGCGCATATAGGATTCGTCAATTTCCTTCATAACAATCCCGTTCTGTTCTATGCCGTCTTGGCAGGTTGATGTTGTGCTCCCAAGCGAACCCTAGTGGAGCAAGTGAGTAAAGTGCGCGGTACGCCCCGTCGGATTTCTTTCGTTCAAGCGAAGCGCGTTTAAGAAGTCCGACGGTATTTAAGCGTACAAGCGCACGATCACTTGCGCAACTAAGCGTTCGCGGGGAGTACAACAGAATTTGCAAAAATAAAATGCCGCCGGAAGAATCCTCCTCCGGCGGCACATAAATCGTCCCAAGAACGCACTGATAACATCATATCAGTGCTTCCTTTCATAGACGCGCCTTTTCTCATCCAGACTGCAAAGGCAACTGCCTTCTTCACTGTCGGCTTCGGAGTTTCACCGAATCATGCCGCTCTCGCGAGTGGCTTGCGGGCTGTACCGCCGGTGGGGATTTGCACCCCGCCTCAAAGAGCATCGTTCGTATGCTATTGTAACACTATGGGTTTGCCGTGTCAATCGGCAATCTTGCACGCGCTGCGCGTTTCCTCCGCGCGCCGGACGACCTCGTCGAGATTCGCCCCGCAGACAGCTGCAATCGCAGCCACGACGCTTCCCTCAACGACAGGACAGTCCGCCATGCGCAGACGTCGCTCCGGCATCTCCTCGAGGATCGTCTCCACCGTCAGGATCGAGCTGCCCGCATCCATGAGGATGACCACACCGTCCTCCGTATACACCGCATCGATAGCCGCGACAATCCGTGCGTAGCTCGTGCCGAAGCCACCGTCCTCCATGCCGCCCGCAACCGCAAGGCGCGCATCCTTTGCCATCATACGGCAGGTTTCCGCGATGCCGTGCGCGAGCGCGGCGCTGTGTGTCACAATCACAAGTCCGACCATATCAGCCTCTCCGACGCAGATAACCGCCAATACCACATACCGCCCCCGCGAGTGCCGCAGGCAGGAGGTATTCCGCCTGTGGTGCTGCCTCCAGGAGCATGATGCCGATCGTACGGTCATGCACAATCATCGTACCGCCCGTCCAGCCGAGAATCGCCGTGCCGATTACGACAAGTACAGGATATCTTTCCATGAGCGTGCCAATCAGCTGACTGCCCCAGACCACAATGGGGATGCTGATGACGAGACCGAGCACCACGAGCAGGAAATCGCCGTGCGACGCGCCCGCAATCGCAATCACATTGTCGATCCCCATTGCCGCGTCGGCAATGATGATCGTCTTGACCGCACCCGCAAAAGTCTCAGCCGCCTCTATGTGCTCCTCATGCCCCGGACGCATGAGCTTCACCGCAATCGGCAGCAGCACGAGCCCACCGAGCGCCTGCAGATAGGGCACGGAGAGCAGCTGGACGGCAAAGAACGTCATGATGAGGCGGATGATAATTGCACCCGCCGTACCAACATAGATTGCCCGCATCCTCAGATGCGCAGGCAGACGATTCGATGCCATCGCAATCACGACGGCATTGTCTCCCGCAAGCACGAGGTCGATGACGATGATCGAAAAGAGCGCCACAAAGAATTGCGACGAAAAGAGTTCGATTTCCACAATTTCTCCTTATTTCGCCATCATCTTTGCAAGCTTCTGCGCAAAGGCAACGGGGTTCTCCGGCAGGATGCCCTCGATGAGCAGCGCCTGCGTGTAGAGGAGGTCACAGTAGTCCTTGAACTCCTCGGAGTCCTTGCCTGCTGCGTGCAACTCTTTCAGCTTTGCAAAGAGATCGTGATGCGGGTTGATCTCGAGGATGCGGCGCGCCTTGAACATTGGATTGTTCATCTCGGCAAAGGTCTGCTCCATCGAGAGCGACGGCCCCGCCTCATCCGCGACAAGGCAGACCGCGCTCGAGCGGAGACGCTGCGAGATCTTCACCTCGGCAATCTTGTCGCCAATCGCGTCCTTCACGTCCTTGATGAGATCGTCGTTCGCCTTTGCGATGTCCTCCGTCTCCTTCTTCGCCGCCTCGCTCTCCGCATCGTCGAGACCCAAGTCACCGCGGCTGATCGAGTGAAAACTCTTCCCCTCGTACTCGTGCACCGTCTCAATCGCGAACTCATCCACGGGGTCGAGCAGGAAAAGCACCTCAAGACCACGCTCACGCAGCTGCTCCATCTGCGGCAGCTGCTCAATCGTCGCCTGATCCTTCGCCGTCGCGTAGTAGATGCTCTTCTGACTCTCCGGCATACGCGCAATATACTCCTTGAGCGAGACGAGCTTCCCTTCCTTCGAACTGTGGAAAAGCAGGAGATCCTTCAGCTTGTCCACCGTATCGCGTCCGGAGTACATACTGTTGTAAATGCCGATCTTGAGCATGCGCCCGTATTCGTTCCAGAACTTCTCGTAGTCCTCACGGTTCTTCTCAAGCTTCCTGCCGAGCGCCTTGAGCACATTTTTCTCCAGCGCACGTCCGATCGTCTTGAGCTCGCGGCTCTGCTGCAAGAGCTCGCGCGAGATATTCAGCGAGAGATCGGGCGAGTCCACAAGACCCTTCATAAAGCGCAGATAGTCGGGCAGGAGATCCTTGCATTTGTCCATGATGAAGACGTGGCGCGAGTAGAGCTGAACGCCCGGCTCGTAGTCCGACTGATAGAGATTGAACGGTGCGCGCGCCGGGATCTCGAGGAGCGCCGTGTACTCCACCGTGCCCTCCGCCTTCGTATGGAAGACCTCCATCGGCGCTTCCCACTCGTGAAACTGGTCGCGGAAGAAATCATTGTACTCCTCCGCCTTGATCTCCGACTTCGCGCGCGTCCAGAGCGGCTGCATCGAGTTCAGCGTGCGCAGCTCCGTCTTCTTGATCTTCTCCGCGCCCTCGATAATCTTGCCCTCATCATCGCGCGGCATCTCCTCCGTCGTCACGTTCATGCGGATCGGATAGCGCACGTAGTCCGAGTATTTCTTCACGAGGCTCTCGAGCTCGAACGTGTCCGTGTAGTCCGTCTCGCCCTCCGTGAATTCCTTCGCGAGGTGGATCGTCACCGTCGTGCCGCGCGTCTCCTTCTCGGCATCCTCGATCGTATAGCTGCCGTCGCCCGCCGATTCCCAACGTGTCGCCTGCTGCTCGCCCGCACGGCGCGTCACAATCGTCACACGCTCCGCGACCATAAACGCCGAGTAGAAGCCCACACCGAACTGCCCGATCAGCTCCTTGTCGGGCGTGCCGCCGCTCTCCTCCTTCGCCTTGGCGAGCTGCTCCATGAACGCCTTCGTCCCTGACTTTGCAATCGTTCCGATATTCTCCACGACCTCCGCACGCGACATGCCGATGCCACTGTCCGAGATCGTCAGCGTCCCCGTCTCCTTATCAGGCACGAGGAAGATCTCGTACGTCTCGTTCCCTTCGAGCATATCACGGTTCGTCAGACTCTCGAAATGGAGCTTGTCCATCGCGTCCGATGCATTCGAAATCAGCTCGCGCAGAAAGATCTCGCGGTTCGTATAGATCGAGTTGATCATCAGATCCAGCAGCTGCTTTGTCTCTGCTTGAAACTCAAATGTTTCCTTTGCCATATTATCGTTCTCCCTTGTTGTTGATGTATTTTGCGTATGCAATCGTAAAACTGTGAGTTATTTTACATGAAAAATGACAAAAAGTCAAAACTTATTGTGTCACCACACCTTGCAAGAGGCACACCCACTCTACCACAGTCGATCCAGTTCATTTTTTTGCGCAGATGATAAAGGAAGCACCGAAACAAGCAGCAGACCGGCAGAGAGTTCCATGGGCGCAAAGAGCCCTCCATCCGTGTAGCGTGTTCCCTGCCAAAGCAGAGCGAGAAGCACGTGCCAAAATAAGCCTGAGCGGCTCACCTCCCTGCCTGTATATCCTCATCCGACAATTTTAGTGAGCCATGCAGCGTCATGGCGTTTTCTTTTGTAATCCCATACTCCATCGATGCCAGGTCATGTTGCGGCTCCACACGAGGCATTCCCTCAATGCCCAAGACATCAATCATCACATCGTAAATCAGGTCATTCGTCCAATACGCCTGTTCATGCGCCTTCAACCGAGCAAACACATCGGGACGCTCCTCTTGAAAAGCATCACTAAACCACATCACGAGCGGTATGCGTGCCATGCTCCAGGTAAATTTGGTCGCTTCATGGTACAACCTGCGATCAGGATCTTCGCCATGATCGGAAAAATAAACCATCCCCTTGAAGTTTGGCAGTGAATGAACCCGTTCGTAAATTTGGGAGAGTATGTAGTCGTTATACAACACGGCATCATCATACTGATCGACATAGGAGTCCTCCCCCGAAAAATGCGCATTGGGACAGCGATCCCGATAATCCGCATGACATCCCATCAGATGTATGATAATCAACGCATTTTTTTCACAAACTTGCGGAATTTGTGTAAGAAGTATATCATCATAGTATTCTGTGACCTGACTGTTTCCGAACATGCCATTCATCCATTTTTGATGCTGTGCCGTACTCGCAGTTTCTGAAACGGGCGTGTCGGCTACACCCAGTTTTTTTTGATTGCTGATCCAATACGTTTCATAGCCGACTGCGTTCGCCACTTCGACAATGGAATACGCATCCTTCAAATCCATCGCATTGTACTGGTTCTTTTCACTGAGCGCATAGGTCAACGCAGGAACGGTATGAACATAATTCGAGTAGGCATTGGAAAAGGTGACATTCTCTTTATTTTCACACTGGTCTTTCATCCACGGCGTTGTTTCTCTCGCATATCCATAAACCTGCATGTGGTTTCGCGTCTCTGCTTCACCAATCACCAGAACGAATACCCCACCAGAAGAAACAAGATTCAGTCCTTGCAGGTTTTTCAAGCGTTCTTCCCGCATTGCGCGTGCTTCTCCATAAGCACGATATTGCTGAAGTGCCACCTTCACTTCCATACCAATGTGAGCAGGAAGGTAATACTTCACTCCGTGATTCACAACGAAAAGCCCTATGAGCATAAAGAAAAGAAAAAGCAAAGACATGCGCCGGTCGCGCAATTGAACATCTACATGAAGGGCGACTCGCAGTGCTTTTATAGTACCGGCGACTGCAAAAAACAGCCCCAACGAACCACAAATCCAAAGGAAAATATTTTGATTTTTCAGGTATGCAAGTGATTCAGCCAGATTGGTTTGAAACAAGGTCAAGACAATGGCAGAGGATAAAACGTACCCGCCGCTGACAATCCAATATCCCCATACCAGAAGCGGCATAAGTACCACCACTGTTAAAGCCACAAAAGCTAGGCCACCGACGAAGCATCGTAAAACATCCGAGGAGATCTTTCGCGCAGCTCCATAGATCCAAGTCCAAAAAAGGAAATACGATGCACCAAACAAATAAGCGGAAGTTATTTCTTTACTGGCTACATGTGCTCCGTCAAAAAGCGGCACATATGCTGCGCTCACGAAAATAGCGACATAAAGTACAAACATAAGGATATATCGCTTTGAATATGCTACCATCGCCAACAGGATCGCTGTCCATACACCTAGGTACAAAAGCCTCCCCAATTCAACGATCCCATTGCCCTTACCCGAAAGGACAACCACTTGAAGAAGTGCCCCCAAGGAAACGACGATGAGTGCTGTGACCATATACGGCATCCATTTGCGACGCTGATCTGCCGCCCACTTTGTCATCATTTACTGCTTTACCTCTCTTTCAAAATCGCGCATCGATGAATGTTTCAAACCTGCAGTTCCTTCATTTTGAAGCAATTGTTTCGACGAGAGAAACAAAGTTCCTGTAGAACGCTTCTTCAGAAAATTTTTCTGCTCGCAACGGGCCTTCGTGACTTGCTTTCCTCCGCCAAGCATCATCGGCTTTCGCCCGCATAATCGCTTTCGTAAGATTTTTGACGATTTCATCTCTGGATACAACCAACGCGCATGCATCGTCAATATATTCGATCATACCGCCTGAGTCTGTCACAATCAAAGGAAGACCGGAACACATTCCCTCAATGGGAACCAACGGAGCAGCATCTTCACATAACGACGGTATCACTTGTAGGTCAGATATTTGATGATATTTGTAAAGCTCCTCATTGTTGATATATCCTGTAAATATAATCCGTCCCGTATGTTTCAACGCCAATGCATGAATATGCTCTGTATAGTCCGTCTCTCCTCCTCCCGAGAATCCACTGGAACCCACACAGAGCAAACGAATGTTTTTTTCGGGAATTTCTGTGATTGCCATTGCCAACTCAAGAACGCCTTTTATTGGAATCAGTCTGCCACAATAAAGAACAATAAAGTCGTCCGTGGTTATGCTCAGTGATGCACGTAGCTGTGTTTTTTCATCTTGTGACAGTCGCTTCTTGAAGCGAGAGAGATTTATTCCATTCCGCAGAACCAACACTTTGCTTTCCGGCAACAAATCCAACCACTCCCGACGACAAAATTCGCTCACAGATATAACATAGTCATAATATATATTTTTTGAGGGCTTTTCATGTAAATGACTGTGATAGGCGACTTTTTCGGGAAATTGTCTCTGAAATTTTTTATAGCCGATGATTTGACTGTCTTCTTCAAAAATAATAACATCCACATCGGGGATATTTTTTTGATATACCTATAAGACTTATAAATATACTCTGAGAAAATATGCCCCTTCATGAACTCTTCATTTTTTCTTTGTCTGAAAATACGGAAGTCAAGTTTTCCAAGAATGCTGTCTCTTAGAAACACAAACTTTGTGTCCTTGAACTTCTTTGTCAGTTCGCGTGCCTTCGCATTGTATGATTGGATAATTGTCAAATCGATTGCATGATGTATTTCGTTATTTTCTGCCAAACTGCCAATAAGAGATTCAACCGCTCCTCCGAAAATCGCAGGCGTAATTCCATAACGTTGGGCTATGATGACAACTTTTTTTCTGCTTTGCATGTATAATGCTCCCCTACATATCTATGTGCCTATCAACTGCCTTGATGAGGGTTATGTGCAAAAATCTACGATATGAAACATCCTATGAACAAAGATTTCCGACCATCCTTTGCACCAACTCATCCAAAGAAAAGCGCCGCACCGATTCCGCCCCATGCGCAGCAATCTGCGCGCGCATCTCATCGTGCTGCAGGTAAAAATCAATCTTCCGGATCAGATCGTCCACGTCGTCATACTGAACGAGATCGCGGTCAAAATCGAGCGTTCCGTTCGACTGCTGACCGCTATTCATCAGTTGGAATGTCTGCGTCGCCAAGATTTCAAATGTCCGTGGGCTGACGCTCCGGTGCACATTGTTATTGATGTTCAGGACGATCTTGCTGCGGCGATAGATCTGCGCCACTTCCTCAGGGGATAATGCTTGATTCATCAGGACGGGAAAGAGATGCGGATGTTTTCTCCGACAGGAGCGCACTTTCCAAGGATAACGATCATCATACCATCTCCCTCCCACATACATCCACCCCCCTGTATTGGACATATATGCGGCAACACGCTCCAGAACTTCCACACGCTGCGGCATCGGCGTTCCAACAAAAGAAACGTCAATGTCGCGCTCCACCTCCTTCGGATAGTAAACGAGAGGGTCGTAGCCAAGCGGAAGATAGGTCGTCTCGATGTGAAATGTCTGTGCGGCGTATTCGATATCTGTGTACTCGAAGGCAAAGACGTGCTGATAGCGCCGCATACGTTGTTGAAAATCCACGTCGTAGCGCCGCACGGAGTCCCACATCATGAGCACAGTCGAATGCCCCTGCCATATGTCCAACAGTTCGTCAGAGATCATACCTCCCGTCAGACACAGCAGCACAGAGTCCGCTCTCATATGTTCCCGCATAAATGCGATGCACGCACTCTGCCAATCCCGCTCCCATTTCTCCTGAAGCGACCGAAATCCCCATTTATAGAGACGCCGCCTCAGATACGAACAGTTCGTATAAAAGGGACGTTCGGCGTAGAAATCGACCGTATGTCCATCTACTTCCAGCGCGCGGACAATGCTCTCGGAGTAGCCGTAATAGAGAGGTCCCACTACAATAAAATGCACGTCAGCGCCTCCCTTTTCGCATATTATTTCAGCCGCATCAGATATTCGTCCAGTTTTGCCGTCCAGAGGTCATAGTCGAATGTACTGCGTGCAAGCTGCCGGATCTCCCGGCTCAGCGCGGGCAGCTCCGCTCTCTCCGCCGTCCTCTCCCATGCCGCAGCAAGTGCGGACGCGTCTTCCTGAGGTACAATTGTGCCGCAGCGTCCGCCATCCGTGAGCTCGTGCACAATTCCTCCAAAATTGGTGAGGATGGGATATGCGCCGAAGTACATTGCCTCGGACACGGCGATACAGAAACTCTCCGACCTGCTCGTCATGCACATGATCTTCGACCGTGCATAGAGCTCATATAGTTCCCTGCGGTCGCTCACCCTGCCGCAGAGAACGAGACGCTGTGCGACCCAAGGATCCCCCTGCGTGATTTTCTCAACGTATGCCCGAAAGTGTGCCTCAGGCTCTCCGACGATATAGAATTTCCAATCGTCGAATTTGCTGCGGTCGACCTTTTGAACGGCTTCGACAAAGAGTTCCGTATTCTTGACGGGATCGCCGGGACGCCCAACGGTCAGGATGATATTCTCTCGTTCCTTGGGGGCTTTGATCTCCGCGAGATCAACACCAAACAGCGATACGGGATTGGGCAAATACTCGATCCGATTGCGAAAAAGGCGCATATTCTTGAGGGTTTCATAGAAGGAGCGGTTCTCCACGGTGAAGAGGTCGATTGCCGCACTTTTCCAATACTCAGGTATGACCTTGAGCCGACGTAGGAAGGTACCGTCGTAAAAGTGTGCAAGCCCTCTTTCCCCCAAATCCATTTTGTTATACACTTTGATCTTTGGGTTCAGTTTTTTTGCCAGCCGCGCCAAGGAGTATGAGGCGCCTCCGTAATGCGAGAACATGAGGAAATCATAGTTCTGTGCGTGCAGCGTCAAATAGTTGGCTGCAATTTTTTTCTTGTCGGTGTACTTCTCCGTATCTCCAAGATGCTCCAACGAACAATACTCTTCAAATGCCGCATTATGGAGCGGTTCTTTGCCAAAATATGCGTAGGTGCATGACCAATGATGATTTTTCCCAAGATGATAAGGATAGGAGCACATATCTTTTGTTAGATGCGCAGCAACGGTTTCGTCAAAAAAAATCATCAGCAAGCGTTTCATGTTCGTGATGCTCCCATCCATCCTGTCCATCTTATAGATTCATTTTAACAAATTCGACATCCAATCGCAAACCCTCATGAGGAATTCTTTGTGAAAACGAGACGGTTCTCCTATTTGCAATTCATGGCTTTTCGTTTATACTCTTGCAGGTAGTTGTTATCATAATCCCGTTTTCATTCATCTTCTGTGACAGTATGCTATAATGGACACAGTTTTGACGGCTACGGTCAGAAGAATGGAGGATTTTTATGAAGCGTATTTCATTTGGCTCGCTTGTATGTGCAGCAGTTTTCGCGCTTGCGCTCGTTCTGCCGACGGGCACGGCTGCGGCGGAGGAGATGACGCCGACGCTGTCGATGAACGGGGTCGGCGTGGCACGGATCGCGCCGGATATGGCAGAGGTCACGCTCGGCGTCACGACAGAAGCAAAGGATGCGGCAAAGGCGCACGCGGAGAATGCGGCGCAGGCATCGCGTGTGCGGGATGCAGTAAAGGCGCTCGGCATTGCAGAGCGCGACATTCAGACGACGAGCTATGATTTCTCCCCGGTCTACGATGTGCGCGACAACGGGCGCAGCGTCACGACGGGCTACACGGTGACGAATGCAGTCGTCGTCAAGGTGCGTAATCTCACGAATGTGGGCAAGGTGATTGATACGGCACTCGCAAACGGTGCAAACCGCGTAGACTCGCTCGAGTTCTCGGCGAGTGATACGAACGAGGCAAAAAATACCGCGCTTGCCGACGCCGCGCGCGACGCACGGAGCAAGGCAGATGCCGTGGCGCGTGCGCTCGGTGTGCGCGTTGTCCGCGTACTGACGGTTCATGCAGATGCGCAGTCCTACACGCCGCGCAACTTTATGCCGATGATGATGGCGAAGGAGGCGTATGACGCCGGAACGCCGATCTCTGCCGGCGAGCTGTCCGTTAAGGCGTCGGTGAACGTCACCTATGTCATCGAGTAAGCGGGCGCGGGTCTCCGCTGTCGAGGCGATTCGCGGCATCTCGATGATGGGCGTGATTGGCATCCACATCGGCGCGGAGTACCTCGCGAATCCATCGCCAAACATTCATCTTGTAGCGCTCTTTGACATCGGCACGCGCTTCAGCGTGCCGATTTTTTTCTTTATCTCGGCGTTCGGCCTGTTCTATGGGCAGTCGCCGTCTGCGCCCTTTTCCTATCGGGATTTCCTCGTGCGGCGCGGACGTGCGGTCGTCATCCCCTACCTCGTGTGGTCGCTCTTCTATCTGATCCACGATGCGTACGCCTATGGTGTCGGCTTCCCTCCGCTCCTCTCGTTGCCGGGCATCCTATTCTTCGGAAATGCAAAGTACCAGCTCTACTTTATGGTGATCCTGATCTGGTTCTATCTGCTGATGCCGCTCTGGCGGATGCTGCTCGCGCGCATGACGCTGCCGCTGCTCGCTGTGATCCTGCTCGTGCAAATTGGGTTCGACTACTGGTCGAGCTTTGACACGGCATTCAACCTCTACGTCTACGGGCTGCCCGAGGGGACACTCCTGCGCGCCCTGCTCTTCTACCGGCTGAACTACTGGGTCATGCACTACGTCTTTATCTTCCTGCTCGGCGGCTATATCGCACTGCATTTCGATGCGTTCCGCGTGCTGATGGCGCGCCACACGACACGTCTCTATGCGCTCGGCATCGTGAGCCTCGCCGCGCTCCTTGCATGGTACTACAAGCTGATCCTCGTAGACGGCTACACGCCGCTCGAGGGCATCTACACGGCGCATCAGCTCTCGCCGCTCGGCATCTTCTACACCATCGGCGCAACGCTCGCACTCTTTGCGTTCTTCACGCGGCTCGGCACAGAGAACGCGCTCGGGCGCGCGTTCCAAGTCCTCGGAAAACACTCATATTTTATCTATCTCGCGCATCCCGTTGCGATTACGTATTTGCTCATGGTGATTCATGGACATGGCTATGTACTCACTGCGCCGCTTGCGCTCAGTATGTACGCGGCGACGCTGCTGCTGACGCTCCTAGGTGCGGTTGTTGTGCGAAAGATCGGGGAACGCGCGCCGATGGTGAATGAATTGACGATTGGTTTGAAACCGAAAAAGTAAATTGACAGCACAAAAGGCTGCCGCCGAAGATAATTCTTCGTGCGACAGCCTTTTGTGTGTTCTGATGTTGTTTAGAGGCCCGCTTCTTTCTTCAGCAGCTCCGCCTTGTCCGTATGCTCCCACGGCAGATCGACATCCGTGCGGCCGAAGTGCCCGTACGCCGCCGTCTGGCGATAGATGGGGCGGCGCAGGTCGAGCATCTTGATGATGCCCGCAGGACGCAGATCAAACGTCTTCTGCACGAGCGCAACGATCTTCTCATCGTCGATCTTGCCCGTGCCGAACGTGTCCACCATGATCGAGACGGGATGCGCCACGCCGATCGCATAGGCAAGCTGAATTTCGACGCGGTCGGCAAGCCCTGCCGCAACGATGTTCTTTGCAACATAGCGTGCTGCATACGCCGCACTGCGGTCAACCTTCGTAGGATCCTTGCCCGAGAACGCACCGCCACCATGACGTGCCCAGCCGCCATACGTATCAACGATGATCTTGCGCCCCGTGAGCCCCGAGTCGCCGTGCGGGCCACCGATGACGAACTTGCCCGTCGGATTGACGAAATACTTCGTCTCTGCACGCAGAAGCTCTGCGGGAACAATCTCCTTGATGACCTTCTCGATCATATCCTTGCGGATCGTCTCGAGATCGACCGCCTCGTCATGCTGTGTCGAGATGACAACCGTGTCGACATAGACGGGCTTGCCGTCCTCGTAGGCGACCGTGACCTGCGTCTTGCCGTCGGGACGGAGATACCTCAGCGTGCCATCCTTGCGGATGTCCGTGAGGCGGCGCGCGAGTTTGTGCGCAAGCACCGTCGTGAGCGGCATGTACTCGGGCGTCTCATTCGTCGCATAGCCGAACATCATGCCCTGATCGCCCGCGCCGATCGCCTCCGCCGCGTCCATCTTGCCCTCGCGGGACTCAATCGCCTGATTGACGCCCTGCGCGATATCCGGCGACTGCTCGTCGAGCGAGACGAGGATGCCGCAGGTGTCGGCATCGAAGCCGTAGCTGGCATTCGTATAGCCGACTTCACGCACGGTCTGGCGAATGATCTTCGGAATATCCGCATAGCACGTCGTCGAGATCTCACCGACAACGTGCGCCTGCCCCGTCGTGACAAGCGTCTCACACGCGACGCGCCCCTGCGGATCCTGCGCGAGAATCGCATCCAGAATGCTGTCCGAAATCTGATCGGCGAGCTTATCCGGATGCCCCTCGGTCACAGACTCGGATGTAAAAAGCATCTTCTTCATTTGGAACCTCCCTTAGTTCGTAAAAATATGAGCAAAGAAAACCTCGTTTCCATAAGAAAAGCCTCCCCGTCAAGATAAGGGAGGCCGTTGTCGCCGCTCTCATCTCATAGGCGCTTCGCCTAAAGGAATTGGCACCGTTGGCTCATGCGCCATGGTTGCCGCAGCTTCATCGGGCCATTCCCTCCACTGCTCTGGATGAGGTATATTCTCTTCTATACGTTGCATTGTAACGAATGCATGGCGCGTTGTCAAGGACTATTTTCACAGTTTTCTCGCCCCACTGTGCAAGCCCCACGCAAACACTTAGTTACGCAAGCGGTCGGGCACTTATCTGCCTAAATACCTGCGGACTTCTTAAACGCGCTTCGCTTGAACGAAAGAAATCCGCAGGGGGCAGAACGTGCCCTTTGCTCCGCTTGCTCCACTAGGGTTTGCTTAGGGGCTTCGCACAACAACAATCATTCAAATTTCCCTTGCAGCGCTTCCTCCAGCCGATCCAGTATCACGCCCGCAAGCTCTGCCTTCGGCATGAGCGGGTGATCCTCCGCGCGCCCGTCCGCAAAGAAAATCTGTACGTGATTCGTCGCTACACCGAAGCCCGCATCCTTCTCCGCGACGTTGTTTGCGACGATGAAGTCGAGATTCTTCTTCGCGAGTTTGCCGCGTGCGTACTCCGCGACGTTCCGCGTCTCTGCCGCAAAGCCGACGAGAATCTGATGCTGCTTCTTTTGCCCCAGTTCATAGAGGATATCGGGGTTGCGCGTGAGCGTCAGTGTCAGCTCGCCGTCCGACTTCTTGATCTTATGCGCTGCGATCTCTGCGGGGCGGTAATCCGCGACCGCCGCAGCCTTGATGACTGCATCCACCCCGTCATATTCTGCGAGCACCGCCGCGTGCATATCGCACGCGCTCCGCACATCGACGCGCCGCACGCCCACAGGTGTTGCGAGCGGTGTCGGACCTGCGACCAGCACAACCTCCGCGCCGCGCCGCGCCGCCTCAGCAGCAACCTCGAAGCCCATGCGTCCCGTCGAACGGTTGCCGAGGAAACGCACGGGGTCGAGTGCCTCCTCCGTCCCCGCCGCCGTCACGAGGATGCGCCGTCCCGCAAGGCTCTGCGCTCGTGCAAAATACTCCTCAACGATGCGGACGATCTCCGCCGGCTCGGGCAGTCGTCCCGCTCCCGTTGTACCACAGGCGAGCTGTCCCACAGCGGGCGGGATAATCGTCGTGCCGCGTGCCGTCAGACGAGCGACATTCTCCTGCGTGATGAGATTCTCCCACATCCCCGTGTTCATCGCGGGCGCAATGAAGAGCGGTGCGCGTGTCGCAAGCACACTTGTCGTCAGCATATCATCGGCGATGCCTGCCGCTGCCTTTGCGATGAAGTTCGCCGTGGCAGGTGCGACGAGCACGAGCTCCGCGAACTCTGCGAGCGCGATGTGTTCGACGTGATGATGCGGCTCGCCCCACATCGTCTCTGCGACAGGTTGCCCCGTGATCTCGCGGAACGTGAGCGGCGTGACAAAGGAAGTCGCCGCCCGCGTCATGATGACGCGCACATCCGCGCCTGCCTTTTTCAGGCGGCTCGCAATCTCAACCGCCTTGTATGCGGCGATGCCGCCCGTCACACCGAGGACGATGCGCCGCCCTGCGAGTGCTCCCACGTCAGACGCTCTCCTTGCAGAGGTCATAGCTGATCTTGCCCTCGGCGATTTCCTCAAACGCATTCGTGACGTTCTTCGTCGAACGCGCGCGCTCGGACTTCACGGGGTCCCCCTCGAGCAGCTGCCGCGCACGCTTCGCCGCGAGCACAACCATGCCATAGCGGCTGTCCACCTTCGTCAGCAGCTCATCCGTCGAGGGATTGACCATGCCGATTTCCACATTCGTCTTCATTGCTGTACCTCTGTCTTTCAAATTTCAAACTGCGAAATATCCATATCCGCACGCAGACGCTCCGCTGCGAGGATCGTCTGAATCCGATCCGTCGCCGCCTCCACTGTATCATTGAGCACGGCGTAGCGATAACGCTTGCCGAGCTGTATCTCATCGCGCGCCGCCGCAAGCCTCCGCGCGAGGCTCTCCTCCGTCTCCGTCCCGCGCCCCGTAATGCGGCGGCGCAGCTCCTCGAGCGAGGGCGGCAGGAGGAAGATGAACGTCCCGTCGGGGCAGCGCTCCATCACATTCAGGGCGCCCTGCGTGTCGATCTCGAGCAGGATGTCCTCGCCCGCCGCACGGCGCTCCTCAATCGGCGCAAGCGGCGTGCCATAGTAGTTGCCGTACACATCCGCATACTCGAGAAAAGCACCCGTAGCGATCATTGTCTCAAACTCCTCGCGTGTGCGGAAATAATACTCGCGTCCGTCCTCCTCCCCCTCACGCGGGGCACGCGAAGTCGCGGAGACGGAGTAGGCAATGCCTGTCTCACGTGTGAGCAGTTCCTTGCAGACCGTCCCCTTACCCGTGCCGGACGCGCCCGAAATCACAATGAGAAGTCCCTTTTTCACTCTGCCGCCTCCTTTGCATTTGTCATGCGCCCCGCAATCGTCTCCGGCTGGAGTGCCGAGAGTACGATGTGGCCGCTGTCCAGAACGATGACGGCACGCGTCCGCCGCTTGTACGTCGCGTCGATGAGCCGCCCCGCCTCGCGCGCATCCTGCACCATGCGCTTCACCGACATGGAGGTCGGCGCAACGATGGCGACCATGCGCCCCGCGAGGACGATATCGCCGAACCCGATACTCACAGTCTCCATGCGTCACTCCAAATTCTGTACCTGCTCGCGCAGCTTCTCGACCTCGTTCTTCATCGCGACAACAATCTGCTGCGCGGCGGCATTGTTCGCCTTCGAGCCGATCGTATTCGTCTCACGATTGATCTCCTGCAGGAGAAAGTCAAGCCGCCGTCCGACCGGCTCCTCCTCGGCAAGGATCGCACGGAACTGAGCGAAATGACTCGCAAGCCGCACAAGCTCCTCCGTGATGTTCACACGGTCGGCATACAGTGCCGCCTCCTGCACAATGCGTGTTTCATCGTGCGTGACTTCCTTGAACTCCGCCAGAACATCCGCGAGATGCGCACGGTAGTCCGCCACGATCTGCGGTGCGATCTCCTTCACCTGTGCACGCTGCTCCTCAAGCAGTGCAAGCCGCTTCTCAAAATCGCGTGCGATGTGTGCCCCCTCGGCAAGCCGCATCGCATCGAGTGCCGTGAGTGCCTGCGCCGCCGCATCCAGAAACACCGTGCGTGCGCCCGTGATATCCGCCTGCTCACACACGGAGATCACCCCATCATACTCTGCTGTCATCCGCACGCCATCGTTTAGCGGTGCATCCACTGCGCGGGCGACCTTTCCGAGTGCCGCATAGTACGCACGCGCCAGTCCCTCGTTGACATGGACATCGTACTGCTTTTCACTGCGATCCTCGAAGTTCACATAGACATCGAGCTTGCCGCGGGCAACACGCGTGCGGATAAGGGCGCGCAAATCGTTCTCCCACGCACCGAACGCGCGCGGCATATGCGGCGCAATCTCAAGAAACCGCTGATTGACCGCCTTGATCTCGACCGTCACGCGGTAGTCGGCATTCTCCGCCGTCCCCGCGCCATAGCCCGTCATGCTCCTGCGCTGCGTACTCATAGCGTCCCCTGCCATTCGCCCGTGAAGACCGGCTCGGCGGGTCCCGTCATGAAAATGTGCCCGTTCTCATGCCATGCGACGTGAATCACGCCGCCGTCGACCTCGATCTCCGCCGCGCGGTCGAGCACATTGTTCAGCACGCCCGCCGTGAGCGTCGCGCACGTTCCCGTCCCGCAGGCGAGCGTAATGCCCGCGCCGCGCTCCCAGACGCGCATACGCGCGTGCGTGCGGCTCTTCACCTCGACGAACTCCGTATTGATCTTGCGCGGAAATGCGGGATGGTTCTCGAACTGCGCGCCCAGTTCCAAAAGAGGGAAGCTCTCTGCATCGTCCACAAAGATCACACAATGGGGATTGCCCATCGAGACGCAGGTCATCTTGTACACCGTACTGTCCACCGTGAGCGGCTGTGCGATAATACGTTCCGCACCGAAGCCCGCTACGGGGATTTTCTCCCCTTCGAGCACAGGCACGCCCATATCCACCTCGACCGCCGTCACATCCCCATCCGATAGAATGATGCGCGGCACCATCGTCCCCGCAATCGTCTCAATCGTGAACTGCTCCTTCGCCACGCGCCCGTAGTCATAGAGATAGCGCGCAAAACAGCGAATGCCGTTCCCGCACATCTCCGGCTCCGTCCCGTCCGGGTTGAACTCACGCATCCGCACATCCGCCGTCTCCGAGGGGCAGACCACCATCAGACCGTCTGCACCGATGCCGAAATGCCGATCGCACATCTTCACCGCGAGTGCCGCAAAGTCAATCGGCTCTTTATCCAGAAAATCCACGACCACGAAATCGTTGCCGCAGCCCTGCCATTTTGTAAACTCCATCGATTCACCGCCTTGCTGCACGTATTGTACTATGAAATCCCCGTGCGTGCAAGGCGCAACGCTTGCCTATTATGCTGTTGATGTGTATAATTTTTAAGAGTATGTTCCACGAGCGCCCCTATCGGCTCACTACGTTCGCCACTTCCCCCGTTGCGACGGGGGAAGCTAATATGCCGTAATCTCAAAGCCTCCCCCGCCACTGCGGGGGAGGTGGCACGCCTCGGCGTGACGGTAGGGGCGCCGACAGCTTATACACATTTATACCGATCGAAAGACGATAGGAAACGTAAACCGAATTTTAGAATATAAAGAGGTAATACTATGAGCCTTGACGGTTTCTCCATGTCCGCCCTCGTCCGCGAACTCGCAGACGCGCTCACGGGCGGGCGCATCGATAAAATTAACCAGCCGAATAAGCAGTCCATCGTCCTCTCCGTGCGCCAGCCCGGACAGAACCGTCTGCTCTACATCAATACGAACGCAAGCAACCCATCCGCGCATCTCATTGAGACCGCGCCCGAGAACCCTGCCGAGCCGCCGACCTTCGTCATGCTCCTCAGGAAGCAGCTCGAGACGGGACGCATTGCCGCCGTGCGGCAGGAGGGACGCGACCGCATCATTCACCTCGACATCGACGTGATCGCGGGCGGCGGGCGCATCACAACGCGCACGCTCACACTCGAACTCATCGGCAAATACAGCAACATCATCCTCAACGAGGACGGCATCATCACCGAGGCGCTGCGCCGCATCGGCGAGAATACGAGCCGTGTGCGCACCGTCTTCAAGGGCATTCCCTACACTCTCCCGCCCGTACAGGACAAATATGATCTCTTTACGGCAGACATCACGGACATTATCACACGCATACAGTCGGACAGCGAGGCAAAACTCTTTCAAGCCCTTATTGGCTCTGTCCTCGGCTTTGGACCCATCTCAGCAAAGGAGATCTGCTTTCTCGCGGGACTTGCACCGAACATCCTCATTTCTGCACTGGATTCAGCAGACTTCACGGAAATCTCCCACGCACTTACGGAACTCCGCACATGGATGAAAGAGCCCGCCCCCTCCCTGCGTCTGGACGAGAATGGCAAAGTTACGGCGATGGCGGCATTCCCCCTCAGCGAACTTCCCAATACACAACGCATCTCCTATCCCACGCTCAGCGCACTGATGATTGACGCGGACAAACGCCTCGGCAGCTACGTCATCCCCGACCGCGAACGCTTTCGTCGTCTCGTACGCACCGAGCTCGCCCGTGCACGCGAGAAATATGACAAGCTCGGCACAGAGATTGCAGCGGCTGAGAATGCCGAGGAACAGAAAATCTATGCCGACAACCTGATGACCTATCAGTATCAGTACAGTGACCACGCCGACGACGAGATCACCGTCCCGAACATCTACAGTGAGACTGGTGAGACAATTACCATCCCCCTCGACCGCCGCATCGGCATCATCGCGAATATGCAGGCGTACTACAAGAAATACGACAAACTGAAGCGTGCCCAACAGCTGCTCGCCGTCCAACAGGAGCACTGCATGGCGAACATCCGCCACCTTGAGAGCATCGAGGCATCCCTTGACTCCTCCACGCGTCTCGCCGAGATTGCCGAGATCCAGGACGAACTCATCACCTCGGGCTATCTCCACGAGAAACTCCCGAAGCGCAGCAAGGATCGCCGTGCGCGCCCCTTCTCCTTCACCGCGCCCGACGGCTCTGTCATTCTCGTCGGCAAGAACAACACGCAGAACGATGCCCTGACATTCAAGACTGCCGCACCGACGGACATCTGGCTGCACGTCCGCGACATCCCCGGCTCGCACGTCATTCTGCGGACAAACGGAGATGCGCCGACAGAACAGGCACTCCACCTCGCCGCTCAGATTGCCGCACATTATAGCAAGGCGCGCGGCTCCTCGAACGTCCCCGTTGACTACACCGCCGTCCGCTTCGTCAAGAAGCCTTCGGGTGCCGTCCCCGGCTTCGTCCGTTTTATCAACGAGAAAACACTCTTTGTCACGGAGGATGAGGAGGAACTTGCCCCGATACTTGCACAAGGGAAGCGCTGATAAAATGAGGTATGCCAGATTGGCGTAGATTTTTTGTCCGATTGAGGCAGCAAACCGAACGCATAGCCAAAGCTATGTGGAGGATTTGCTAACGAAAAGCGGGCGAAAAAGATACGTCAAGATGGTCGTGCCGAATTTATCAGTGCTTCCCAAGATCCAACTGTGGGATAATCTGCACAACAAAAGGCTGTCTTAGGGAATCATCTGATCCCAAGGCAGCCTTATTTCGTGTACGCTCTTACTGAACCGTTATGCCGTGCTCCCGTGCGAGTGCCCGTATGTCCTCCTCCGAAAGTTCCTCCATTTCCTCATTACTCAGATTGTTATTCATATAATATTTCTCTTGATACAGCTTCCTTTTCCAGTTTATCTTCAACTTCTTTTTTTATATCAATTTACTCCTCCACAACTTCTATACTTTTAAATGTATACCTTTATCTCTTAAATTTTCTATGCAATCAGCCAGATATTCAATATTATGCTCTTTGTAAATTGGACTGCCTATAATTTCCTCTTTAAGATTATCGTACTTTTCTGCTGTCCTTCCTCTATAATTTTTATCTTTCCATTCCGCAGAAATATTATATCCTCTTTTTTCCATCTCCTCCATAACCAATACATGGTAAATAAAAAGATGATACGGGGAATATGTAAACACATAGTCCACAGTTTTATGTTTCTTTTTCCATCCATTGCCCCTCAGAGCACAACATTCCCTATGTTGTCCAAGAAGCTGATTTTTGGGCAATAAGTGGATAAGCTTTTCATGCCATAGTCTCATATTGTTCTCCTGTTAACAAAGTTGATTTTTCTAAGGAATCGCTGATAAAAGACTGCGTGGTGTAGGGACATTTTTTTCAGCCATCCATGCATCCATGACTTCGACGAATTTCCGAATGTCGGCTTCGTGCAGCGGATAATAGCTGCGCACAATTTTTTTCATGGGTACGGCTTCAAGTATGGTCTCAAATGGGATGTTTTTCAACCATTGATAGTAGGCAAGCGCCCATCCTGCCCAATATTCAGGGGATTTTTCTGCATAGAGCGCAGGAGGTTGAGGAGGCTGCTCAATATTTAGTTCCCAAAGGCAGTCCCACAAGAGCTCACAGCCTGTTCGCCCCGCAACGTAGCGTGGGTTTCCCTTGCCGAATTGATCCGCAACACCGGAATCCATAAAGTAGGCTGCTGTTTCCTCGATGGGGATATGGCAGGTGTTTACGGCATAATCAAACATGTTGCCAAGATTCTCTTGTGCATCCTCGATATAGAGGTCTGAGTAGGATCTCGTCATCATTCTTTATCCCCTCCTGGATGATGCGCTCGATGGTGAGTTTGTTCGGGATGCGAATTTGCCCTCTGAGGGATTTCCGATAGGTCTCTCGCGCACGCGTATCACGCTGCATATAGAGACCAATATATTTCTGTGCCGTCGGATAGGCTCGTTTGAACTCAA